>NZ_CEZPJD010000716.1:0-2688 GCF_983059655.1 Okeania sp. | reverse complement strand
AGTTCCTACTTAGGCATGAGGATTGAATAAAATACAGAAGTTAAACAGCAAAGCTTAAATAGATTTAACCTTAGTTTTTCTAAATCATATAAGTAATAAAATACTCATTCCTTAAACTTTGAGAAAAACTTCTTTCCTCCTAACTCCTGAGTTGTACTTATTGATTTAGCAATCGTAGTAGAGAGAAAACTCATAAGGATGAGGACGCAGACGCATGGGGTTAACCTCATTATCCAACTTGTACTCAATCCAAGTTTGAATCAAGTCCTCTGTAAAGACTCCACCAGTAGTTAAAAATTCATGGTCTTTTTCTAAAGCTTCCAAAGCACCTTCTAGAGACCCAGGAGTAGAAGGAATCTTGCTTAACTCTTCAGGAGTGAGGTCATAAATATCCACATCCAAAGAGTCGCCAGGGTCAATTTCATTCTTAATCCCATCAATACCAGCACAAAGCATCGCAGCAAAAGCTAAATAGGGGTTACAACTAGCATCAGGACAACGGAACTCTAGTCGCTTGGCCTTGGGATTTGTACCGCTTAAAGGAATCCGAACAGAAGCAGAGCGGTTACCTTGAGAATAAGCTAAGTTTACTGGAGCTTCAAATCCAGGAACTAATCGCTTATAGGAATTAGTAGAAGGATTAGAAAATGCCAAGATTGCCGGAGCGTGCTTGAGGATACCACCAATATAATTAAGTGCAATCTTGCTCAAGTTTGCATAACCATCACCCCAGAATAAAGGTTGTCCATCTTTCCAGATTGACTGGTGACAGTGCATCCCCGAACCATTATCGTTAAATATAGGCTTGGGCATGAAAGTAATAGTTTTGCCATATTTTTTGCCCACATTCTTGATGACATACTTATAAATCATCAAGTTGTCTGCAGCATCTACCAATTTGCCAAACTGAAAACCCAACTCATTCTGACCACCTGTAGCCACTTCGTGGTGATGCTTTTCAATGGGAACACCACACTTGGCCATTGTTAACAACATTTCTGTCCGCAAATCCTGCATTGTATCGGTTGGAGATACAGGGAAGTAACCTTGCTTATAACCTGGTTTATAAGCTTTATTACCACCTGGTTCTTCACTACCAGAATTCCAGCGACCTTCTATACTATCTACATAGTAATAAGCTTTATTTTCAGTTTGGTCAAACCGAGCATCTTCAAATACAAAGAATTCAGCTTCTGGACCAAAGAATACTGTATCCCCAATACCTGTTGATTTTAAATAATCAACTGCTTTCTGGGCAATAACTCTGGGACAACGACTATACCATTCGCCAGTTCGAGGTTCTTTAATACTACAAATTACACTTAATGTCGGTTCAGCCATAAATGGGTCAATCCAAGCAGTGGTTGGATCGAGTGTCATCATCATGTCTGACTCATTAATATTTTTCCAACCACGGATACTAGAACCGTCGAAGGCAACTCCATCTGTAAAGGAACTCTCATCAATTTGACTTTTGTGAAGTGTTAAATGTTGCCAAATACCAGGTAGATCAATGAATTTCAAATCAATAACTTGAATGTCATCATTGTTAATCCAGTTCAATACATCTTGGGCTGTTTGTGCCATATTAGCTCCTAAGTTTTAAATTTTGCCTTTCTTCACAATGAAGAATAGCTCTAATCAGAATACATCCGTTTTAAATTTGGGCTTTCTTAACAAAGCTCTAATCAGAATATATCCGGCCGATCATAAGAACCAAAATAGTTAATTTTTTGTATCTAATATTACAATATTTCCTAGCCTGAATCAAATGATTCTTCTAGGTGTCAATTTATAGTAGGGTAAGATAGAAGATTTAAGAAATTGTTGGGAGAATAGTTATATGCGGGACACTATCACTAGCTTAATAGAAAATTACGATGCTAAAGGTCGTTATTTGGATAGGGATGCTGTCGATCGATTAAAATCTTATTTTGAAACTGGTACTGCGCGAGTACAAGCTGCTACATTAATTAATTCTATGGCTGCTAGTTTGGTTAAGCAAGCTGGGATTACATTGTTTGCACAACAGCCGGAATTAATTCGTCCGGGTGGTAATGCTTACACAACTCGCCGTTATGCTGCTTGTCTGCGGGATATGGATTATTATCTACGCTATGCTACTTATGCTTTGGTCGCAGGTAACACGGATGTTTTGGATGAAAGGGTCTTACAAGGTCTTCGAGAAACCTACAATTCTCTAGAAGTACCTATTGGACCTACTTTGGTAGGAATTGGCATTCTTAAAGAACTTGTTAAATCTGAGGTGGCAGCAGCAGGTATTGAAACTGGTGCTTTTCTAGAAGCACCCTTCGACCATTTGATTAGTGAGTTAGCTGAAAAAGACATTTAATTAATTAATAATGAATAATTAATAATGAATAATTATTCATTACCAAGGGTAAAAATGGGATTTGGTTTTCAAATCCCTACAGTTTTTTCAGAACTCAGTAATTAGTTTAATTCTTTTGATTTTTTTTAACATTAATGAAGCGGATTTTAACAATTTATAAAAAAGTAGATAAAAGAACTGAAACTCCCACCTGTTCCCTGTTCCCTGTTCCCTGTTCCCTGTTCCCTGTTCCCTGTTCCCTAAAAACTGAAACTCCCACCTGTTCCCTGTTCCCTGTTCCCTGTTCCCTAAAAACGGTAAGATTTTTATACACAAATAAAATAGGATTGCTATAG
>NZ_CEZPJD010000715.1:0-4096 GCF_983059655.1 Okeania sp. | reverse complement strand
GTTTTGGCAGAAGAAGATACCGTCTATCGACGGGCAGCAGTTAAGGTACTCGGAGCGATCGGGACAGATACTGTGCCATCTTTAGTCGATTCCTTGGTCAAAAGTGATAATTCAACAATTAGGAGCAGTTGTGCTAAAGCTCTAGCTCAGGTAGCTATTAACTATAAGAATGTTCCCTTCCCATCTGAGGGAATTGAAGGGTTAAAAAAAGGACTCAGCGATACCAATCCGGTTGTTCATATTGCCTCAGCAATGGCTTTAGGAGTAATTGGTGTGCCTGCTTTAGATAGTTTATTGGAAGTTCTAGATGGAACTGATAACTTGGGCTTGGCAGTGGCGATTATTAATGCTGTTAGCTCTATTAATGACGAACGCTCTAAAGCAGTCTTAACCAAATTAGCTAATGATGCCTCTGCTGACACCTATGTACGGGAGACAGCTATCAGTGCTTTATCTCGTCTGGATATGTTGAGCTTCAAATCTAACCGAAGTTAAAAAGGCTAAAGCTACTGTGCTTCAGCCAAGTTAAGATTACTTAATATTTAGCTATTCCCAATCGTTTTCTGATGATTGTCTGCTTGATAAAACTGATAGAAAACGTCATAAATAGTGACAAATTGATAGCATAGCTTCCGACCTAGGAGGCTGTTTACTTCCTGCTTCTTACGGAACTGTCAGCAGCACTCTGTCCACAGGCATTAACGTCAAGCCGACCGCACTTCTTGAGTATATCTTAATATATCGTTATTCTTCGATTAAGTCAATGCTCTCTAGTTGAGTAATTGCCAATTTAATAATCTGCTTAATATCTGCTTCTGATTCCTGTTCCCATGCTGTTTGCAAGGGAACTAAAGCACTATGGGAACGAATTTTCATCAAACATAGAGCTGCTGCCTTGCGAGTTTCACCGCTAGTAGGATGATTCAGTAACTCTATCAAATAGGGAACTGCTGGTTTGTAAGCCAAATTTCCAAGGACAGCTGCTGCTTCAGTGCGTACTATTTCAGACGAATCCCCTAGAGCAGTCAGTAAAATATTAAGAGCCTCTTCTTCCTCTGAATCTTGAGCAATTTTGGCGATCGCCCCCACCACAGCAGCTCTAACTGCGACTTTTTCAGAATGAATCTCTCGATATAGATATTCTTTTGCTTCAGGTCCAATAAATGCCAAAGCCCAAGCTGCATGACCTTTGGTACTTTCTGGATACTCTGTTGACCCTAAAATGTCCAGTAATGGAGGTACAGCAGCTTTTCCTATTCTAGCTAGAGCACCAACTGACGATCCTTGTACCACTGTATCTTCATCATTGAGAAGAGCATGGACTAAGGGAGAAACTGTTTCTGGGTCAGCAATCAGGGTGAGGGTTTTGGCGCTAGCTCGGCGTACTACAGGATCGGGATGATTTCCGAGAGCCTCGAGCAAGAAAGGGGTCGCTGGTTTGCCAATTTGTCCGAGGGTCTCAGCAAAGCCTAAGCGTACCATCCCCCGTGAATCTCCCAGACACTCTACCATGAGTTTTAGGCGTTGAGTATCATTGGGGTTAAAGGTTTGTTGGACAACTTCTTTTCTAGCAGAGGCCAGAAAAGCATCTGTTTCTTCTGGAGACAAAGTATTTTGGACTACTTCTTGTCTAGGTTTTGCTAAAAAAGTATCTGTTTGTTCTGGAGACATGGAAAAACTATAAATAATTATGACAACTAATAATAAAAATACACTATACTCTTGACTTTCATAGAGAATATTTTAACTCCTTTTAATAAAGAGTTAAAGCCTCCGCAAATGTTCTATACTTAATTCAAAATAATACAGTAATATATTAAGTTATTTAGACAATGTTCAGATTAAAGGAAATAAACTAATTCCATATATTTTTAAATTTGTTTAAATTAATATCTTACAAGTATTTGTGGGATAGAATTACTCTAATTTCTCCGGTTGTGATTATTTGTCAATTTTTATTGATGGCATTTAAAATCGCTAGTAAATTAAGATCTAAGAGTTGAGTTAAATTGTAAGCATTCAGCCATCAGCTATCAGCTATGAGTTATTAACTAATTGTCTTGGAAGAAGGAATTAGTAGTCAAGGAAAATTAAAAGTTCTGTTTGCGCAGCATTCCGCAGGAAATGAAATATTTCTGTCTGCTAACCTTAGTATTTGCTTGATTCTTGAAAAAGCTGATAACTGTTTGCGCAGCATTCGGTAGGAAATGCTAATAGCTGAATACTTACGTTAAATTTAATTGAATGCCTGATATGCAACCTCCAATCAATGGAATATTTACAGCACTGTCTGGTGCATAAACTGTTACCTCCTTCCAAAATACTTCTAATGCCTCCCACATTTTTGATAGATTGCAATTTTCATCAGGAATATGTTTTTTCAATTCAGTTTCAGTCAGTGCAAACAACATATAATTTTTGCTATTTAAAGTTCAAATAGCAGTAGTGCCTAAAAGATAATATTTTTCTTGCCTTTGAGTTGCATCTCTACAGTAATATAAGTAGGTGTGCATAAGTAAAGGTAAAATATAAAATTACCTAAAAACTTGAAATTGTCTACAATTTCTTTCCCTCTAAAAATTTGTCTAATTTCTGAAGAAAAGAAATGCTTATTAGAGTTAAAAAGTAACCCAAAAGTCTCTAAAAGAACTAGACAAAGAGCGGAGGTTTTAGTCTTGAACGATCAAATCAAGGAAGGAAAGTATCAGCAATAGCTGTTTATTTAAACGTAAGCATTCAGCTATTAACATTTAGCTTTTCCTGCGGAATGCGTTCGCATTCAGCTTTTAAACGTACAGGACTTTCTAAGGTGAGCTAAAGGAGACCAATTTATTCATAAGTTTTAATTCTCCTTGGAAACTAATTCCTCCTGAGCGTGTGATAATCAGTTAATAATTCATAGCTGATAGCTGATAGCTGATAGCTGACGGCTGAATGCTTACATTTAAACTGTGCAGCTCAGACAGTTCGTCAAACATTTTACCGTTGGTTAACTCAAGGAAGAGAGAGATTATTTGATTCCCCACGTTCAGGAAGAAGACCAGTTTGGATTATTGAAGATATTTTGATTAACATGAGAATAAAATATGCTATAGCAATCCTATTTTATTTGTGTATAGGACCCATTTGAGATTTATATAATTATGGTGGTCAAGTCTTTTCGTACATCAATGAGTGAGGAAAAACCTGAAAAAGGAGTGTTGAATTTTTTGTATTATCTATCCCCACATCTTACCTCTTCCTTTTTCCCTCTTAATCTCCTGTCTCCAGTATAGCTGTCTCCTGACTCAAGGCTAAAAAAAATTGATATTTATCAAGATACCAAATGGGTTCTATAAAAATCTTACTGTTTTTAGGGAACAGCGGTGCGACCCCGCGTCGGCGACAGAGGCAAGGGAACGCCGACCAAGAGAGGGAATGCTGACCAAGAGAGGGAACAGGTAAGAGTTTCAGTTTTTGGCATTGGTAAAATAAGGAATGAAATTTGGATTAAATAAAGATTGATAGTAAGGTAAAAAGCTGTTTTAAATATTTGGCTACGAAAAATCATACCATCATTTACCAACGCCCAGTTTTTTTATTTACTTTTTGATTTGCCACAACAAATGTAGGATTGCTATATTTCTACTATACTTTCCCATGATAGCTCATTTATCTTCAAAATGATTTAGGATTGCTATATACATATATGAAATTCAAGAGAAAATATTATTTTATTTAATCTATAAAAAATTGAAATATTTTGATATAATTTCTCTACAAAATCTTTATAAAGCATCTATAAAATAAATCTTAAGAGATGCTCAAAAATTTACTGTTTAGTGGGTTACGACGAATCGCAAAGCTAACTATTAACTTTAACCATGTAATCTTTGTAACTCACCCCACACCAGGATTTAATATTTTATTTACAGATACCCTCTTAGAAGTAATTGAAGTATAGATTAGGTAATGAGAAAAAATATAACTATAGTTGAATTCGTTTTTTTCTATTTACTATTCATTTATTCTATCCTAACCTTTGCTTCATTTACTTACGATAAAAAAAATAATGAAGTCATTTATTTCAACTGTAATTACTGCTGCTGATATAGCA
>NZ_CEZPJD010000714.1:0-4107 GCF_983059655.1 Okeania sp. | reverse complement strand
CCCGCGTACTACCCAAACCATCAACCAAATAAACAGAAACTTCTCCCTCCTGCTCTACAGAAATCAAATCCAAACCATGAACATAACTCACCTTAACACTCTCATCCTCATACTCCTCCAACACCTGAGCATAAGGACGATTAGCATCTACCAAATAAGTAGTCTTCGCCCCATTAACACTGGAAGTTACCCAAATATTCTCGTTATTGTACTCATAATTGATAACATCCCCATCAGCAGTTCGAGCTTCTACCAAACGGTTGCGGTCATCCCAAACATAAGTGCTAGTTTCACCGTTAACAGTCTGAGAAGTCAGATTCCCATGGTCGTCATAACCATAAGCAGTAACTACACTATTAACTCACATTACACTTTAATAATTGGTAGGTTTAGAAAACTCTATAAATAATTCTAGAAGCCACTTTCCTATAGATAGCTTACTATTAAAGTCGTACATGACATCAACAGGAGTTTCCAAAACTTCTTCAAGGCAAAAAATTATTTCCAGAAAATCCCAGTCTCTTTTTACATGATGCATAAATTCTTCAAGTTTATCTTCGGGATAGAACTTTTCTGCTGGAATATTAAAAATATCTTCTAGCTTAAGACGATATACCCTAACTAATTTTTTGTAAAATTCCATCTGAAAATTATCCCATAAATCAATGTTTGAGAAAACACTTAATGCAAACTCTCCATCATTCATAGTTGCCCTATCTAGGAAGTATTTTTTTTTTTGAGTTCTCCAATTAAAAAACATAGTTTTTTCCTTAGTAACTGGCATTTTTTTATTCTTTTTAGTATAGCGAATCAAACCCTTTGCGAGTTGCAGAACCTGATGTGTAACCTACAACAAAGCTAAAAAGAAAGCTTGATAACATAAATGTGCTGGACTGAGCATATTTTTGCAGAACTTTGCTTGCATGTGAAGCAAAGTCTGTACCCATAGCTCTTCCTATTGCATGTCGTCTCCATATAGCTCCACGTATTAGTGCATCATCTACTGACGATTAGCATCTACCAAATAAGTTGTCTTCGCCCCATTAATACTCGAAGAAACCCGAATATTCTCATTATTGTACTCATAAGTGATAACATCCCCATCAGCAGTTCGAGCTTCTACCAAACGGTTGCGGTCATCCCAAACATAAGTGCTAGTTTCACCCTTGACAGTCTGAGAAATCATGTTGCCATTATCGTCATAACCATAAACAGTAACTACACCATTAATCGTAGACTCCAACAGACGGTCATTATCATCATACTGATAAACAGTCTCACCCTCAACAGAATCATTGCTCCTCAAACGATTCCCCGCAGCATCATAAACCGTCCCTATTTTCTACAGTTGATGTCCGATCGTGGTGGTATTCATACAATAAAAACAGAAGGTCGTCAATTGTATAAACTTCAGCCCATTCTTCCACTGGTAGCTTGATTCCTAATTCTTCTTCAATTCGCAAAGCCAACTTAGAGCTAAGTACATCTGAGTCTATTTTCAAATCATTAACAAAACTATCTGTTAATTCCAACTGTTTTTCAGGTCTATTTAAAATCTCTTCCAGAAGTTTCAAAAGAGCTAACTCAATTTTTTTTCTCCGTTTGAAAATTCTTTCAGTTTCCTTTTCTCCTTTTTTTGTTGTAATTAGCCAAGCTATCTCACCAAGACTAGGTATTCGACCTAGCTCATCCCATTCTCTTTCAATGCGATTAATTATACTTTCAATATCTAGATTCCATATTTGATATTCCAAATTATTTTGATCAACATACTCAAACATTCCAATTTCCATGAAACCAGTCTCCAGTATCCCTCGGGTTGTTTCAAGAGTCATCAATTTTATTTCTTGTGGGTTTGCTTGTGGGAACTTTCTCCTAAACCGACCTATGATTTGCCATAAACCTACATAGTCTTCTGTTCCTTCAATGATATAATCATCCCAAAATTGATATTTCATAGCTTTTGATCTTTATTGTTTACGGGTTGAATTTTATTTTCTCTATATTAGGGGCGCTAATAGGAGCTATAACATCCAAGGTAGCATTAGTGCCTGGGCTCTAAGTGTAATTCGCGACAACACCCCCACTCGCATCTGTCAACCCCCGCGTACTACCCAAACCATCAACCAAATAGAAAGAATCAACCCCACCCCGCGTCTGAGAAATCAAATCCCTTCCATAAACATACTCTGCATCCAACGTCTCATCAACATACTCCTCGAACACCTGAGCATAAGGACGATTCTTATCCAACAAAAACCGAGTCTCAACTCCATCAACAACCTCAGAAACCCGAATATTCCCATCATCATAACCATAAGTAACAACCTTACCATCAGCAAAACGCACCTCTACCAAACGATTCCGGTCATCCCAAATATAAACCTTCTGCTCGACACCATTAACAGTCTCAGAAATCGTATTACCATTATCGTCGTACTCGTAAACAACGACCTCACCATTAGAATTCTCCTCCCGCAACTGGTCGTTATCATCGTAACGATAAGTCGTAGTCCCCTCAACAGAATCAACCTTCTCTAAGCAATTTCCCACATCATCATAAACATAATTAATAACCTTCTCCTCCTCCAAAGGAAGTATTAGCTATGAGGAGCTTTTTCTGCGAAAGCCTCTAAACCACTTACAAGCTGTGGTGCATAATTTATAAAATCTTTGCAATAACTCACCATTTGCTGGATAGATGCCACTGCATTCTCTTCACTCAAAAAGCACCAACCACCAACATGCAGACCGAGACATTCATGTAAATTAATGGGAAGTAGATTTATTTTGATTTCCGCATTATTAGCTTTGTCAATCCAAATTATATGATGAAAATATTCGCAAGAATACGTATCGCAATCTAGGTATGTCTCCACAAAAAAATCCTCATTTATTTTTGTGGCAATACAAAGATTTGTAGGTATTTTAGTGTCAAATTCTTCCATCCAAAATTGCTTGAGTAATTGTTTAACCTTTCTTTTTCCTATAGGTACTAGCTGAGACAGTCGCTTCTCTACCATCTGTCTAACTTCTGGACTCATAGCTACATCAATAATTGTTTTAGCAAGTTTTTCTTCTTCTTCTGATACTGTAATGTCTATTAAATCCATTAAATTTTTAGAGCATACTTTGATCAGAGCCTGTAGAGCTAGTTGTTTATCTAAGCCGAGTATTTCTATAGCCCAAATTCTCTGGTTTATTCCAGAAGAATTCATCTGAGACAGTCTAGAAAATTCAGTTCGTGCTTCATTTACTGCCTCATTCATGGCCCAATTGTATAATCTATACTCCAATATTTTAGACATTAAGCTTCTTTTCATATATTTCCTCATTAGTATTAACTATTTAAACTAAACCAAACTAGGCGCTCTTAAACTTATTACTGCTGCTTGAACCATTCAAAGATGTTAAAATGCCAAACTAGGCGCTCTTGAACTTCTTACTGCTGCTTGAACTATTAAAGATGTTAAAATCGCTGTTGTTGCAACAATGGTACTCGTAGATACCTTTGGATCTAAATCATCATCAAGCAATCTATATAAAATTACTCCGTTTCTTGGAGGAAGTACATAAGCAGTTTTACCATACGGTAAAGCTATAGGACCTCCAGTAAAAGTATAATTAGCAGCACTTCCTGCCTCCCAATTATTGGTTTGCCCCGGAGCTCTATTCAAAACAGCTTCATAAACTATAACTTCTAGATGAGCTTGTGCCAAGTTACTAAACGATTTTATCTCATAAATTTCACGAGTATCATAATCTGCTAAATCTGGCTTCAGACGATTCCAGCCTGGATGTCCATTTGTTAAACCATCTGCTTCACGAAGAATCTTCTTAATGGTGAGTCCTCGGTTTGGTTCTGGAATATCTGCTCTTCGATCTCGACTTGTACTAATAAAATCTTCTCCAATTATTTTATGAATTTCATTTCCTATCTCTTTCCGTTGCTGCCTGGTTAAAAACCTAGATAAACCAGTTGGATCGTTATAGTTTACTGGATTGTTATCTGTATAAACATACTTGTGTAAGCTTGATGGCTTATTGAAGAATCCCTCATAAACATCCCTTCTCGTAAACCGCCCCACACCCTGGTCATAATACCTA
>NZ_CEZPJD010000713.1:0-4115 GCF_983059655.1 Okeania sp. | reverse complement strand
TTTGAGAATAACGAGTGGTAATCAAACGATTTAATTTTCGTTCTAATGACAGTAGATTTTTTTCTAACCAAGGATTAGATTGCCCAAAGAAAAAATTACGAATTAAAGGTTTAAGAAATGCTTGGTGTCTTCGATGACCAAGGCGGTCGTACCGCTTTTTAAAATATTTATCTTTTAATAGATATTTTTGTTGTTTTTTACCTGTATTTAAATCGCGACCTAAATCCCATTTATCAACAAAATATTCTAAACTAGCTAATTCCCATTCATCACTCCAACGCAGCATAAAAAAGGGAATATCTGAGAATACAAATGGTGGTCCGGGAACGTAAGTTACAACTGCATTTGGTTCACAATAGATTGTTCCTCCTGCTTTTGTTACAGTCAGGCAAAAATCAATATGTTCTCGTGTATTTAATAAGCCTTCATCTATGGAACCAATTTCATCAAATATTGAAGTTTTGACTAACATACAATGAAATTCTGCAAATTCACATTGTTGTCGTTGCAGTTTATCCTGTACATCAGCAACTAAACAATTCACAAAATAATGTTTTTCATGGACTTTGTGTAGGAGTTTATCGCCTTTGGTTTGTAATTCTATTCTGGCTTCTCCACCAGCTAAGTGTATTTTTTGGTGCAAGTTTTTACCGATACAAACTAAAGGACAAATAATAGTAGCTTCTGTTTCTTCGGCACATTCAATTATTTTTTCTAACCAACCTGGAGCCACATTTACGTCATTATCTATAAACACTAAATATTCAGTTTTCACCTCTTTAAAACCAATATTTCTGGCTTGATTGGGAAATAAGTAATGCTCGGTTCTTATTAATTGAAACCCTTTTTCGATAGATTGTGTTTCAATATATTTTTTGATATTTTTAGGAGAACCACCATCTACATAAATCAGAGAAAAAGGATAGTTAGTATTTTCATAGATGCTTTCTAAAGATTGGCGGGTATAACTAAAACGTTCCCTAGGGGAAACAACGATAGTAACTTCTGGTTTTGTCATGGCTATTTATTAACAATAAAATGTGGATAAAGTGTTCAAAAATAATAATTTAGGGATTAATTTCAACTTAACGAAGCTAAAGCAATATCTGTAGACATAGAAGAGTAAACTTGATGTTATTTATCTGTACTGAAGAACTAGCGAATAATACCTGTGGGCAGTTTTAAATTTGGTTTTGGCAAAACTTGCTGATAAACTTTTGCCCAATTTTCTTGTTCCACAGCAGGAGCAAGTTGTTCTAGAACTTTTTTCCTCGCTGCTTTTCCTAATTCCTTGATTAACTCAGGCGATCGCGCTAATTTTCGCAAAGCTACTGCTAACTCTTTGCTTGACCCTGGGTTAACAACTAAACCATCAACACCATCTGTCAAAATTTCGCCAATGGCATCAACATTTGTTCCTACTATAGCTCGACTAGCTAACATTGCTTCTAACAAGGCATTGGGACAACCATCATTGAGAGAAGGAATCATAAAAACATCCATCTGGGGTAAATATGCTATCGCTTCAGCGCGACTAAGTGTCCCAGTTATAACTATGCGATCGGCAATGCCACTATTTTTGATTTCTTCTTCCCAATATTCTTGTTCCCGCGCTACGAAATGACCTACTAATAGTAATGTTAATTCAATATTTTCTGCACTGAGTTGGGCACAAGCATCCAGAAGATATTCTAATCCTTTTTTATCCCGAAATCTGCCTACGGAACCAACAACCATTCCTCGGCAATTTTTTACCAGTTCTGGAGTAGGTAAATTATCAAAGTCTATTGGTTGAATTGAGTTCCAAAAAACGGAAGATTTTGCTTCTAAATTAGACAACAATACTGTTGCACGTTTGAATAGATCTTGACTCACAAAAGTTAGCCAAGATGCTTTTTCTAAAGTCCAGCATAATTGGGCGTGTTGTTGGGGGTCAAAAATATGTTTATGTAGGTCGCTACCACGAATACTGTTAATTACAGGTCGTTGATTTTCTAGAGCTAATAATGTTGTTAAAAAACCTGTTTCTTTAATAAAAAAGGAATGAAATAAATCAAAATTAAATTGTTTATGGAGTAGCTGGAGTTGAAAGTATATTTCACTCCGATAATCCATAATCATTATACCAGGTGTATATTGTTCAGTTGTCCGAACTGCTGCTCTAAGACGATGTACTAAAATTCCATCTTGTTCTATTGTTTTACGTTTAGCTCGTTGGATAGTTTTCTTTCTTTTACTGAAATGAAAAACGGCAACATGAACTTCATAATTCAACTCTAATAACATTCGAGCAATTCGATAGACTGACTCACCTACTCCTCCCACATCGGGGGGAAATTCTAAGGTGGTTAGGCAAACTTTTTGTTTCATAATTTTTATTTAATCCAGAGGAGTTTGAAATAATTAATAATTAATAATTAGGGTTTGCTGATTAACTATCAAAGTATTGATATAGTCATTTAACTTTAGATTGAGACAAAGCTTTCTTGCTATGAGGGAGTTTCAGACGAAAAAACGTCTCATTTTTAATTTAAACTACTATACATAAAGGTTTGAGCATTTTGAGGAACGAAAAAAGTGCGCCTGTTTCAGTTGAAAACGGTCAAAAAGCTAGTATTAAAGGCTCACTATGGCAGAAGAATCAAGAGACAATTCTTACTCCTTCTTCCTCTAAATTTCCATTTCTCCTGACTCCTCCCCCTGCTAAAAGACTTTTTCAGTAAACCCTAATTAATATTTACTAAGTAAGAAGTTTTAAGCTTTAATTATTAATTATATTTAACAGCTATTTAAAAAGCGTTTACTGATGGAATGCTACGAAAACAGATATCTCGTTCTATGCAAATTTTTTTAAGCTGATAGCCGATCGCTATTTAAACAACATATTCTGCTTTCATAAAGCAAGGAAAGAGTTGGTTAGGACAGAGATTGATGATGAACCTGAGATAGAGAAAAGCTTTTACCACTGTTCCCTGTTCCCTGTTCCCTGTTCCCTGCTATACATAATTTTTGTAGATATTCTGCTGTTTTTTCCACACCATTAAAATCCAACTTACTAATAGCTGGCTGACATTGAAGATAATTAACAATTTTGGCAGCAAATTTATCTGGTTCCAAATCTTCAGGGTGAATCATTTTTACAATTTCCATTTGTTCCAATTTCTGCACCCGCATAGTTTGTTCCTGGTCTCCATTTCCAGTAAAAGCCATCATCATTGCTCGGACACCAGTCATTAAAATATTCATTGTTGTGTTGTACCCTGACATACTTATTGATAAATCAGCATTCTCCATATAATTAAGCAAGTTTGGCGTATAACGCTCAATATTAATATTATTTTGACCTGCGGCTAAATCTTGCAGTTTTACCCAAATTTCTTCGGGAATAAAAGGTCCTGTAAACATCTGAATTTGATGAGGTAAAGTCTGTTTTAAAATCGGAGCAGTTTTAACTACACATTCTAGCAATTCATGTCCGAATCTACCCCCACCAACACTAACTAAAATAAATGGCTTTTTATCATTAATTTTAGCCATAGTTTCAACATCAATTTCTGGAACTTTTTGAGCAACATACCCAGTGTAATAGACCTGAGATTTTAAGTCATTGACACGAGAAAAAGTTTCTTCTAGTCGAATAAAATTTGGGTCGCTATGAACTAGCAACATATCAAAATAGTTATTGATTAATTTACACACTTTTTCCTCATGGCGTGCCTGATTTTGCTTTGGTACTACAATATCCCGCAGACTACTTACTACTTTTGTTCCTATTTTATTTGCTTGCTCTATCAGAGGAATTAATTCTGGAGAAAATCTTCTTCTGCCAAAAGGAAATAACTCAATCATTAGGATATCTGGTTGTAGGCGTTCTAAGATTTCAAGTAACTGATTTTTACGAGTTTCTAGCACTTCTTCTACAGTATTAAATTGGTCAGGAATCAAAAGTTTTTCAAATTCTGGATCTGTTTTAATTGGAGGAATATTTACCATTTCTACAGTAGGCGGTACTGGAAAATTTTCGATAACTTCACCACCATTAATAAAACAAATATCAAAATCTTTTTGCAGACCTTTGACAATTTCCATGCTCCGAATTAGATGCCCAATACCTA
>NZ_CEZPJD010000712.1:0-4133 GCF_983059655.1 Okeania sp. | reverse complement strand
GCTAAAACCAATATCAGTAAAGACATTTAGGTTTAATCAGCAAGCCCTAATTAAGATAGAACATTGGTGGTTTGTGTTAAAAAATTGGATCAGACAAAAACTCAAAGAATTTGAGAATTTTAGAGACTGTGTGGATACAGCTTTTATGCTACATTCCGCACGACAAAGTGTAACATAAAAATATAAGTCAAAAGTCAAAAGTAAGAAAAAAATTGTAGTGGTCAATAGAAATTAACAATTTACTAAGTATTTATGCTTAATTTTTTCCTGAAATTTAATGAATAAGAAAGTTAGATCAAGATAATTCGTACACCTTCTAAAAATCTAGACAATCCTAGACACGCTCTTCATCGGTGACTAAAAGCGATTTTCCGACTCACCTGTTCATAAGTCTACTGGCAAAGAAGGTTAATGTTCCGCTCAAACACATTGAGTTTAGGATTCCCTCTGGGGTTTTCATCCTTATGAAGAGTCGAGTGCAAAACACTCTATAATCGTTGCTAAAATCCTCTGGTCTTAGCAGACATATGTAATGATAACACAGATTAATGGCGTAAAAACATAGACATTTTGTAGATATTTGTCTAGGATGGTCTATATTTTTCAGCTCTAGCAAGCAACAGTATAAATACGTACTAAGCTACCGAATTCTTATAATACTCTAGTGTTACAACTTGACGTGCGGAACGTGGGTTTTATGGAAAATCCTCAAGTTTTTCCATAGTGGTGAAAGATATCAATTATTCCTATAGGATTTAGTTGCTCTAGGAAGCGATCGCTGAAAAAAATCATAGCGTTAGCGAAGCTTTGCGTCAGCCATCACCCTTTTTCATGCGCCATACATATTGTATTTGCGTAAGTCCTGTGAAGGATAGGAGCCTGAATCCAAAATGTCCTAAAGAATGCTCCGTAAACAGAAGTTAGGAGGAATAGGAATTATAGAGGAGGTAATCAGAAGAATCTTCCCAAGATTGTTATGGCCAACTATGGCCCAAAATGCGCTCATTTTTGACCATGATAGAGCTGAAGACCAGGTACTTTTTTCAGATCTAAAAAGGCACTTACCTTTATGTGTAAATGCTTTTAGATTTAATCAGCAAACCTTAATTAATAGCAAGAAGCCGATGAGGAGACTCGAACTCCTGACCGTTCGATTACAAGTCGAGTGCTCTACCAACTGAGCTACATCGGCAACGTTTTTAATAGTAGCAAAGCTACACCTATTTATGCAACCCCTTTTTACTTTTAAATCACATTTGTTTTAAATAGCTTAATAAATCGGCCATTTCCTGGTCATTAGGCTGAAATTGGGGCATAGGTGGTGTTTGGCCACTAATTACTTGCTTAATAATTGCCACATCTGACATACGTTGGGAAACCCCTTCTAAAGAAGGTCCTATCTGACTTTCTAAAACCCACTCGTGACAACCTGCACAGTTCATTTGAAAAATTGCGTGGCCTTGAACTGGGTCTCCATCAATAGACAATACTCTTTTTATATAAGGATCGGAAACCTGAAACTGCCCAAATCCTAAGAACATAAATAGGACCGTCAACAGAACAGCCAGACTAACTAAAGCTCTCCACTTCAGTAAGACTTCTTTTTTGGTATCAGCAAGCTGGTTATCCAAAATCTTTATATCTCAAAAACTATCTACAAGAAAGTTTAATATCAATTAATATACCTTAACAGTATGGCTCTTTTTTGGGTAATACTTTTATCTCAAGTAAAATATTTAATATTAATCAATCCAAATCTACTCGGGTTCGGTTTAACGAAGTCAGGAGTCATAATTAGAAAGTCAGAAGTCAAAAGTTATTTTTGTAACAGGGATTTAAGCAAGGCTCCAAAAATATTTCGCCAGTCAAGGTAGGGTTTCGCGACCCAATTATTTTGATAAAAAAAATCTTCCAACCGATGCGCCATTGCCCAATCTTTCTATATCTTCCCCTCCCAGGAAGAGTTAGGGGTGAGTCTCCATTGGCCAATCTGCTCCTCTATTTCTAAATAGAAGAGCAGATGCCTATATTATTGACTTGGGAGTTCTCTACTGGTACTTTCTCCCCAGATTCAAAATAAATAGTAGTATTGATCGATAAACAAATAAAAATTTCAACTATAAGGAGTTGGCTTCGTGGTAGAACCATTACTTTCTGGAATCGTACTAGGTCTAATCCTCGTGACATTGGCAGGACTATTTTTTGCAGCCTACCAACAATATCGACGGGGCAACCAATTAAATATCGACTAGATTAGTCAATATCTCCTCTCGAGTGGGACGAAAGAAGGTCAAAGCTGTATTGCCATAGACTTTCTGCCGACAAATTTCTAAGGTGGAAACCAATTTAATAGATAATCCTCCGGGACTATGTTCCACTGCTAACTCGCTGGTTGGTGCTAGAAGTTGATATTGGGCGATCGCCTCCAATACTGGTTGATATAGATCGCTAGCATAAGGTGGGTCAAAATAAATCAAGTCAAACTTCTGCCCTACCAGCACTTTTAAACGTTTTAACACATCTCCCCGCAATACCTGAAATTCCTGGGATGACCTAGCCACAAGTTGCCAATTTTGATTAATTACAGCACAAGCAGGGCCATACTGTTCAATAGCGACTGCAAAGGATGCTCCTCTACATAAAGCTTCAGCACCCATGGAACCCACACCTGCACATATATCTAACCATCGACAACCAACTATATTAGTTTGCCAAATATTAAAAACTGCTTCTCTCACTTTGGCCAAAGTTGGACGAGTGGTCATTCCTGGTAAAGTTTTTAAGGGACGATTTCCATATATCCTTAAGTTCATGGTTGTTCTAACCAGCTAAGGCCAAATTTTCAGATATAACTTTACTAACAAAATTTGACAAAATTTGTAGCCCAATAGTAGAAGATTTTTCTGGGTGAAATTGTACTGCCATTAAATTGTTTTGTCCTACTGCTGCTGTGACTGTTTGATGGCCGTGAGTAACTGTTGCTGCTGTAACTTCAGAGTCAGTGGGGTCAACATAGTAGGAATGAACTAAATATACCCAAGGTGGAGAAGTTATTTCACTCCACAAAGGATGGTTTGGTTTAGTAAATTTTAGTTCGTTCCAACCCATTTGGGGAATTGTCAAACCGGGTTCAGATTTAAACCGACGTACTTTTCCAGCAAGTATTCCTAAACCTGGTTCCCGACCTTCTTCGCTACTTTCAAATAATATTTGCAACCCTAAACATATACCTAAAAAAGGTTTTCCTGAAGCAATGGCTTGTTTTATGGGTGCTTCTAAGTGTCGCGAGCGCAAGTGTTGTAATGCCGGGTCGAAAGACCCTACTCCTGGTAAAATTACTCCATCAGCTTGTTCTATTTCTATGGGAGAATCTGTAATTTTTGGGGTTGCACCAGTTTTTTCTAAACCTTTACAGACAGAATGTAAATTACCCAGATCGTAGTCTATGACTGCAATAGTTGGCATTAATTTTTTTCCTTATCTAGTAGTTGGCAATTTTATTATAGTCAAGAAGTGAGTATGATTTAAATAAGCAAAGGCACTTATGCTGAAGATAGAGGGCAGAAGGAACAATTTTATATCCCATCGAATTGTAGCCAATGCGAACGGCGCGGTTTTATCAAAATAATTGGGTCGCGCAGCCCCGCCTTTTAGGGCGAAATATTTTTGGAGCCTTGCTCAAATTCCCGTTACCAAAATAACTTCTAACTTCTGACTTCTAACTTCTGACTTCGTTAAACCCTTGTTCCCTTTGGTTACGGGCAGAGGTCATTTCAGTTATCAGTTATCAGTTATCAGTACCTCTGCCTGTTTGTGCAGCATTCCGCACCGAAAGTCAGAGGCTTGAAATATTGAACTTTATTTTCTCTTGGTCGATTGGATATGGCGAGGAAACCTGCTCTTGACAGAGCCGCTCCGAAGATCGCCATCCCACCCTACGGGAAGCTGCGAAGAGCGACCGCTCTCTTGGTCGATTGGATATGGCGAGGAGACCTCGCCATCCCACCCTTCGGGAAGCTCCGCTAACGACCGCTGTCTTGGTTGATTGGATATGGCGAGGGGACCTCGCCATCCCTCAACCGCTTTTTCATCCCCTTGAAAGGGGAGGCTTGAGACCTTATTTTTTGGTCAGG
>NZ_CEZPJD010000711.1:0-4139 GCF_983059655.1 Okeania sp. | reverse complement strand
TATTGGAGACTGTGGTTTTGGTCAAACTTGGGAAGTTGATGATAGTGGTACGATAAAAATTATGAAAATATTGCAAGTACCAAGGGCAATAGAGGACGAAGAAATGGGGCAAGTAATTTCTTTGTTTGAGCAAGAGGCAAAAGTTTTAACACAGTTACGCGAACCTGGATTACCAAAAGTTGAACCAGAAGGATACTTTATTTGGTCAGAAAAGGGAGATGAGCTATTACACTGTCTGGTAATGGAAAAAATTGAAGGTATAAATTTATCTGACTGGCTGCAACAAGTTCATCATAATCAACCTATAGAAGAAGATCAAGCGATCGCCTGGCTCACACAGTTAGTAGAAATCATTGCTAAACTTCATCAGCATCAGTGCATCCATCGTGCTCTTAAACCAACAAATATCATGTTGCGTAGCTCCACACCACAAAACTCCAATCATAATGGAGCAAAACAACCCTCTATAACTGATGGAAATTTGTCTACAGAAGAAGCTAGTCAAGAAACAAATGGAAAAGCTAGCAAAGCAAACAATTTATCTTCAGTTTCAATGACTGAAGAAAGTGTTATACGGCTGGGAAATGAACCAGAAAAAAACAAAGGAAAATTAGACGACAAACAGGAAGTAGAAAATGAAAAAGACCACACCGACAGTAAACAACATTCCCAACAGCAGAAATGGGGTCAACTAGCATTAATTGACTTTGGTGCGATTAGGCAAGTTACAGAAACGTACTTAAGGCAATTTGAAAACCAAGAAGTGACTGAGATGATTTATCAAGGTTACACATCTCCAGAACAATATGAAGGAAAAATTACACGACAGTCAGATATCTTTGCCATCGCCCGAACTATAGTTTATTTAGTCACAGCACAAAACCCTGGGAGTTTGCCTACCGATCCTCAGAGTGGTAGATTAATGTGGCGACAGCATGCTAATCAAATCTCAAAAACATTAGCAGACTTAATTGATGAGATGATGGCAAATTTACCTCAGTGTCGTCCCCAAACAACTGAAGACATTTTGGAACGTCTTGCTGACTACAACGAGCAAATAGAAGCAGAAGTTGAATCTACCCAAGAGCAACAACCTGCCTCTCCAAGAAAAAACTATTTATCTGACTTTCCATTACAGCAAAAAATACAGAATTTCAAGGATAGACCTCAAGAGGCTACACCCAAAGTCAATAAATGGTTAGGCAAGATTTCCCTGGCAACACTAGGATCGATCGCTGTCTTAATAGCTATTTTGCCAGAAGCACCAACAACTTGTCCTTTAAAGCTGGATGATAACTTGAGTTGTGGGGAAGAAATTCTGATTCCAGGTTCCGCACCCACAGCAAAGGAAAAAGGAGTTAAAGCTTTTGCTGATGGTGATTATTTGCAAGCAGTCGAACTTCTAGAAACAGCAAGAAAAAAATATTTTAACGATCCAGAAATTCTGATTTACCTGAATAATGCCAGACTCGCTGCTAGCAATACTGATGCTTATACTATAGCTGTTGCAGCAACAATGACAGGTGAGTCACAAGCTCTCAACTATAGTTTAGAAACATTACGAGGAGTTGCTCAAGCTCAGGAGGCCATAAACAGTAGCGATAATTTGATTGGGGGTAAGGGGTTAATTGTCATTATTGTTGATGATGGTAACTCTCCAGAGCAAGCAGTGAAAGTGGCAAATAATCTGGTTTTAACAGGTCAAGTCTTGGCGGTAGTTGGTCATATTATTAGTGAAATCACGATGGAAGTAGCTCCAATTTATGAACAGAATAAGCTGATTTTAATTTCGCCCACTGCTAGCTCTTCTAAATTATCAAATCGTAACGATTTTTTCTTTAGGATGATACCATCTGATGCCACTCTTGCTCAAGCAATAACAAGTTACTTAATTAATCAATCTACTGACGAACAGCAAACAGTAGCTGTGTTTGATAATCCTAATGATATTTACAGTGAATCTCTCAGGAATCAATTTATGGTTAGTTTCAGTGCTGGTGGTGGCAAAATAGTTAAAGACCTGAATGAAAATTTTGATTTATCCAGAACTTCTTTTAATCCTAGTGCTGCCATAGATAGAGTAGAAAAACAAAAAGCTACTGCAATTGTATTATTGCCAGATATTTCCACTTTAGCAAAGGCAATAGAGGTAATCAAAGCCAATTGGCAGCTCAATTTACCGATAATTACTGGAGAAAACTTCTATTCTAATTATACTCTCAAATTTGGCGCTCAAGAAGCAGAGAAAAATGTTGTAGTAGCTACACCATGGCACAGCTTGAATAGCCCCGATCCAGATTTTCCACTGCAAGCAAAAAATATCTGGGGAGGAACTGTTAGTTGGCGTACAGCTTTTGCTTATGATGCAGCTAGAGCTTTGATTACAGCATTAGGATCGCTACCAGAACGTAAAGAATTAAATCGCATTGCCCTGCAACAAATTTTAGCAAGTGAAAATTTTAGTTCTGAGGGTGCTACAGGAGAAATAACTTTTTTACCAGGTGGCGATCGCCAGGAATCAAGAATTATTTTTACTAAAGTAGTGAAGTCTAGTTGTTCGCCATTAGGCTATACATTTCTACCCCTAGATTATCCTGTCAGCCAGTTTAGTTTTTTGGAATGTGATTGATTAGAAAGGAGTAGGGAGTAGGGAGTAGGGGAGTGGGGGAGTGAGGAAGTGGGGAAGTGAGGGAGTGAGGGAGTGGGGAGTGGGGAAGTGAGGGAGTGGGGGAGTGGGGGAGTGGAGAAGTGAGGAAGTGGGGGAGTGAGGGAGTGGGGGAGTGGGGGAGTGAGGGAGTGGGGGAGAAGAATTGATAATTTATCAGGACTTACACAAATTCACCTTAGTAACGCTATATGTAGAAGCGTTAACGATAGTTATGCGAAGCAAATGGCATTGGCTAACGCCAAGCTCCGCTAACACCCTAACTTTATTTGTGCGGAGAAACGAAACGGGCCAGAGGCCCATTCCACGATGTCCATTACACTTCCACAAAACTATTAAAATCCCAAGCGCATTTATGCAACGCCAAAGATTGCTATAATAACCAAGATTAATTTTAAATATATTAAAAACTAATTAATAGGGATTGTGAGTTCAGAAAACCTAACATTATTTGAAACTGAATATAAAGCTGGCAAATATGCCTTTGAGCGCGGTCAATACCGTAAATCAGTACAACATTTAGAAACTGCTAAAGACAATATTGAGCTTAATTCAAGATTGGGGGGAGAAGTTCAAATCTGGTTAGTGACGGTATATCAAGCGACTGGCCAAATTCAAGAAGCAACAGCCCTTTGTAAACAACTAACTCGTCATCCTCGTTTAGAAACCCGTCAACAAGCAAAACGTATATTAGCCATTCTCGAAGCACCTGTATTGAGAAGTAGGCAAGAGTGGATGACTAAAATTCCTGACTTGGGGGCAATATCTGAAAGTGATGCTAAAGATCGTAGAGGTAGCACTATGGTTTCCCAAGTTAAGTCACCGCCACCGAAGCCAAAAACTCTGAAGTTGGAAGTTGTCGATCCTAGTCAAGTTAATACAAAAGATAATCAATTTGTTTGGGTAGCGTTAGTACTAATAATTCTGACTGTGAGTGGGTTAGTTTGGTTTAGTTGAAGCGCTGCGCGCAGGCAACAGGCAACAGGCAACAGGCAACAGTGGGAAAAACATTTTCTAGTCTAAGATTTGTTATTCGCATAAGTTCTAACCAATTCTTTCTGAGGTATATATGATATAGTTATTCTGAATAATACTGGAACACTTTTTCAGCTGAAACTCTTTCAAGGCAAGAAACCCTTGTCTCAATCTTAACTGGAATAACTATAGTGTCCGGTTGAATACTTACACTTGGGAGAAAAGAAGACAGAAGGGATAAAGTTTCTTATAGCTGATTATCCGGACTAGAAGCATTTTTCCACCAACTTTTCAGAGGATGGCTTTTTGGAGGTGAATATCGTCCTTTTTTTTCAACTGCATTTAGAGCTTCAGATAGTATTGACGAATCAACATTTGCTGCCTCTGACCAATGCTTAATTATTTCTGGGGTTGAGAAAATTTGAATATCAGATGCCTGCTGTTGCATATAGCGCTTTTCACATGGATAGACTACAGTTAGTATGGGCAACCCAAAAGC
>NZ_CEZPJD010000710.1:0-4145 GCF_983059655.1 Okeania sp. | reverse complement strand
ACGCGGGGTCTGACCGCTGTTGCCAGATGAGCTGTTGCCTGCGCACAGCGCTATATAGATGTGCGTTGCAAATGTAGCTGGAAAATTAAATATGGCCTGGGCTCTAGAACTCTGCTGTGGAAAATTACCCTAATCCCTATTAGGGATTGAAACCTAACATCCAATACTCTTAATTGTTGGTCATTTGGAGTGGAAACTTACCCTAATCCCTATTCGGGATGGTGATGATGTTGCGATCGTTACCCCCGACGCTATCATCACTCTACCAAGACAAATTTTTCAAGCCTACATAACCGACTGGTTGGACGCATTAATAGAAATAGCTTAAAATATACTCAGATATTTACTTTTTTCAATTGTCTCATGTCTACTGTGCAAAAAACTGTTGAAAAATTAGAGACTTCCCAAACAATTGCTGAAGATGTTATCTTTCCCCCAAGCGATCTATATAGTAACGAACCTCCCGTGGAAACTGAACTGCACCTACGACAAATTATATTATTGCTAACTTGTTTAGAATGGCTGTGGCGCGACCGCAACGACTTCTATGCAGCGGGTAATCTTACAATTTATTATAGTCCTAGCCAAAGCAAATCCAAAGATTTCCGAGGCCCTGATTTTTTTGTAGTTTTAGGAACAGAACAGAAAAGCCGTAAAAGTTGGGTAGTTTGGGAGGAGAAAGGAAAATATCCGAATGTCATTGTTGAAATTATCTCGAAAAAAACGGCTGATACAGATAAAGGTTTAAAAAAGAAAATCTATCAAGATACTTTTCGTACACCCGACTACTTCTGGTTCGATCCTTACACTCTAGAGTTGTCTGGATTTCACCTTGTTGATGGAATGTATCAAGCCATAGAACCCAATGAAAAAGGGTATTTATGGAGCCAGCAATTAAAATTATATTTGGGGATAGAACAAGAAAAACTTCGCTTTTTTACTCCTGAAGAAAAGTTGGTAAACACGCCAGAAGAACGAGCAGAAAAATTGGCAGCAAAATTAAGAGAATTAAATATCGATCCAGATACGATTGATTGAACTGATTAAGTACGACTTTTTCCCATAGCAAATGCTATCGGAAAATGCTCAATAACAAAAACAGTGGGAGCATCTTGCCCCCCCTACCAGATATTCCCGATCGCAGTTTTTCTAATCTCCCCCTATTAAACTTTTACCGAGCGGTCGAGGGATGGATGGATTTCCTAACCATATCCAATCGACCAAGAGAAGAAATAATATCTCTTTATCTTCAATTCCGTAGCGGTTTTAACCAGAGGTAATTATCAATTATCCATTAATGAACCCTATCCCTCCAAATAGAATCTAAATATCTATACCAATTAATCGCTAAATCAATATCTGTAAACGGAACTTGAATATTTTTAGACTCAGAAAAAATAAACTCCAAAACTACTTTACCCTGACTTACTGGGTTTTCTATATCCATAGGTTTATTGTTAACCAATAATTGTAGCGATCGCACATCCTGCAAAGAAAAAGTCTGCAAATTTATCGGGCCACTGCGCGTTGGTTTTCCCCAAGTTATACTTTCACCATTCTGACCCAATACTGCATAAATATCATATTTGGCTTTCTCAAAAGGTTCTGCCCAAGCACGATAAGCTTCCAGCTTTTGATACTCATTCCAGCCTGCCCAAGCTAACCAGATAAACACACCTAATAGGGGCAACCATAACAAACCTCTTTCCATTTTAGCTTTTAGATTTTCTAATTAAACAGCGAGCAAATATCATATAACAAGGACTTACGCAAAATATCAAATCATACATCATCTTTAGGAGTCAACGGCCGTTGATTCTTACTATTTTTCATTCTACTAGGGCATTTAGGCTAGAATTTGAGCATCTAAGTGGGGGCAGGCATCCTGCCTGTCCCATTCTGCCTGTCCCGAAAATATCAGGAACGGGGGCAAGATGCCCATTCCACAAAACTATTTAAGCTAAAGTAGTAAAAAAGTCCTCAATATAGTGGATATCTCAACAAATGAAAAAATTTCTGTTTGTCTGCTTATTCTTAATTGGGCTTGGTTGGGCCTTATCTAATTTTACAGGATTGGCCAATACAGGAGTCTACGACTCAATTGTGTTAGACTTCCGTGAAGATATCGGACTTAGTAAAATTGTCGATGAAGTAAAGACAATCTCCGATGAATACCAAGTCACTCCTCGTCTAAATAGTGAATTTTCCTTATCAGATAATGTCTATATTGTCAAGGGCGATCGCCAACTGCTCAAAGAACTGAAAAGTTCTCTCAACAAATATACTGAATACATAGAACCCAACTATGTTTATAGCGCCAATGCCATCATCTTTGAAGGCGGGAACGGCGTTCCCAACGACCCCATGTATGGGAAACAATGGAATCTCCGCAGCATCAACGTGGAGGAAGCATGGAATGAAACAAAAGGCGACGGCGTAACAGTAGCGGTGATCGATACAGGAGTTACCAGAGTTCCCGACCTGCAAAAAACTAAATTCGTTGCTGGCTATGATTTTGTTAACGACAGGACTTTAGCCACTGACGATAATGGTCACGGCACCCACGTTGCAGGCACTGTTGCCCAATCCACCAATAACAGCTATGGTGTAGCAGGTATCGCTTATGAAGCCAGCATTATGCCCTTAAAAGTATTATCAGCTAGTGGTGGCGGTACAGTTTCCGATATTGCTGAATCTATCAAATTTGCTGCTGACAATGGTGCAGACATCATCAACATGAGTCTCGGTGGTGGCGGTGAAAGCCAAATAATGAAAGAAGCCATCAACTATGCTCATAGTAAAGGTGTAGTCATTATTGCTGCTGCGGGCAACTCCAGCCAAAATTCAGCAAGCTATCCTGCACGTTATCCTCATGTGATCGGCGTTTCTGCCACCGATCCAACTGGAGAAAAAGCTCCCTATTCTAACTTTGGTGCAGGAATTGATATTTCTGCTCCTGGTGGCTCCACCTCTGGTAAAAATGAAACTGGTGGTATTTTGCAAGAAACTATTAACCCAGAAAATAGCAAAAGTGTATTTGCTTCTTTCCAAGGTACTAGCATGGCATCTCCCCACGTTGCGGGTGTGGCAGCATTAATCAAAGCTAGTGGTATTGAAGACCCAGAGGAAATTGCCAACATTCTCAAAAAATCTGCCAGAGTTGTCAAGGAAGACCCACTCAATCATTTTGGTGCAGGTCAGTTAGATGCTGCAGCAGCAGTCAAGTTGGCAATAAGAGGTCAAATTACTTTCCGCGACTTCTTCCGGTGGTTGCATGATAATGGGTATCTCAGTCCTGGTTTCTGGCTTGATGGTGGTGCTGTGGCATTGTTACCGAAGGTGGCAATGGTCTTGGGGTCTTATATATTAGCTTGGTTTCTGCGGAATTATTTCCCTTTCAGTTGGAGTTTCCCTCTCCATACAGGATTAGTTGCTGGTAGCAGTGGGTTATTTTTCCTCCGTGGTTTCTATGTCTTTGACTTACCACAATGGCCGATGCGCGTTATGGGTAGTTCCCTACCTGAAGTTGGTGGAGCTATTCAAGGTAGTGGCATTTTGAATCCCATTTTTGCTAGTGTTTTGATTCCAGCATTATTAATTGTGTTGTTATTAGGAAATCAGCAATGGAAGTGGTTAGCGATCGGTACTACTATTGGTGTTGCTAGCTGTTTGGCTGTGAGTGCAGTTGTCGATCCAGCAGTTTGGGGATTAGGCTCTGGTTTTATTGCTCAAATTTTCCTAGTTGTGAATGCCTTTTTATGCTTAGGTTTAGCACGTTTGGCAATTAGAACAGAGGAAAAATTAGCATGAGTAGTATTACAGTAACTGGTACTGTAGAAAAGAAAGGATTTGGTACTGGTACTTGGGCGTTAGTAACTGATAGTGAGACTTATGAGTTGAAGGATGCTCCGACTGAGTTATGTAAGTCTGACCAGAAGGCAAGCGTTACAGGTACGATCCGAGATGATGTGATGACTTTAGCAATGATCGGTCCAGTATTAGAAGTTGAATCTTTCGAGATATTGGAATAGTGAGTTATAGCAGGTTTCAAATTATTGAAGTACACCTGTTAATATTTGTACTTCATATACTTGCAATCTGCTGTATATTGTCACCTTAATGCTCTTTTTTGATATTAACAATAA
>NZ_CEZPJD010000709.1:0-4149 GCF_983059655.1 Okeania sp. | reverse complement strand
CTAAGTATTCAAGAATATTTCCCCAGGAAAAATACCAGAAATATCTTCATTTTGTGAAGCTCAAAACATATTTATTCTTCCCGCAGTTAAATCTTTCCATCTATCCCTCCTCAGTGAAAAACCCGCAACAGTTTCATTTTGTGAAGCTCAAGAAAAAATCAGCGGGTGAAAGGATTTTTGGCTCCATCCTCACAATTTTTGTGATATCATAAATGCTATTAGGGGCTGCTCGCCCCTACGCATGATTTTTTATTCAACTAAAAATATAGTATCTTAGCGATCGCAAATGTTGTAGAAAGGAAAATCAATGTAGAAAGATACCAAATGGGGAACGGGCAAGATGCCCATTTCACAAAACTATTGAAATCATCCCGCATTTATGCAACGCCATAATGGCCCTAAACTATTTGCGTAGTGCCATATCAAATCCAGTAGCATTAGTATCAAGTGTGGCCTTCTACTCGCCTACTCCCTTCCATATCCGTATATCCGTGCCATAATCCGTGTGAGCCACTCCCCTACCACCGAGCACTTACCAAGGACTACCAACCATAGTAAACCCTGCCCAATAATAGGGATGAGATAAATTTTTATTCTCAAACTTTCTGAGTGCTGACGGTAACACTACAGAGCCATAGGAACCAGTACCCTTTAACTCACCTTCTACAATGACTACTTCTCCTCGCAACATTGCTAACTGCGCCTGTCGTAAAGCTTCTGATTTAATCTTGGAATTATCCAAGTGAGCGTAAAATTCTGTCATTAACCCTAATGTCCCTTCATCACTCACATACCACACACTAGCTAAGGCTGACTTTACTCCTGCTGCTACTGCTAACCCGGCAAAACCTAGTTCGGCATTTTTATCTCCAAAGGCAGTACGACAGGCTGACAATACCAATAGTTCTACTGGGGGTTGATTCCAGCCTAACTGTCGCATTTGGTCTAGCCGTAGTTGTTCGTCTCCCCATAATTGAATGTAGGAACTGTTGGCTTTCCCTGCTCTGAACTCTGCATGAGTTGCTAGGTGAATTATGGGATAAGGATAATTTTGTCGTTGAGCTAATAGGTTGTTGTAGGTGAATTCTTGATTGAGAAATTTTTTGCCTTTCCACAATTTTTGAGAAATAGTTTCTAATTCTACGGGTACTGCTGGTAGGGGAATTTTTTCAATGAACTCACTAGCTCCCATTGCTAATACTTGGGTATCTTCTAAAGTGCGATAGTTGCTATCCATTAAGCTGATACTAGGAATTAAACTCAGGCTATATTTTTCGACCAGAAATTGTTTACCGTCGTGTAATGCAGCTACAGGTAATGTCCGTAAACCTTCGTCCATACTGAAGAGTAATGTATTGACATTGGCTGCTTCTATTTGGGCTGATAGGGGTGCAATAAGCTGGTCGTATAATTTTTGTGCTGGTAACAGATAGTTTTGAGTATAGCGGTCTTCTGGATTGGTAATATAGAAGCGTAACTGTAGCACAAGTTTCATTAATTCCTCGCGCTTGACATCGGGAATAGTTTTGACGATGGGGGTATTGCCTGGTGTATATAATACTAATTGCAATTCTTCTGGGTAAGCCGTGACATAGATAATTGCTGAATTATTTTCTGTTTGACTGTCAATTTCTGCCAGCACTTCTCTAATATTTTTTGTAGATGCTTTTTGCGGTGAGAGGTTTTTTCCAAAGTAGTTGGCAAATGTATCGCTGCGACTTTTTTCTATATTTGCTAATTGTTGGAAATTGGCGAGGGTATTTTGGGTTGCCCTGTTGAGACTATCGATGTTCGGTATCACAGCTTCTGTTAATAGTCTATCCATACTAATATAATCAGTAAAATTTATACCGTCTTCAATTTGGGCTTCATAATTTTCTAGTAGAGCCAGAAAATCATTATATTCTAGATTTGGTTCTTTTTTTTCTCTTGAAGTGGTTTCAGGGCTAAGTAATATTCTTCCTGTTTCTCCAGTTGTGGCATTAACATCGATATTACCGTCAACCATTATTGCCTCTTTTCCAGAGATATTTACCTCCCCACCATTACCAGAAAATTCTCCTCCAGTAGCACTAATATTTCCGGCAAAATAATTTTTTCCATCTGATAAAATCATGACTTTTCCACCGTCTCCATTCTCAACAGTATCAGCAGAAATAATCGTGTTTTCATTAATCAAAATTTCCCCAGAATTATGAACAACTTCATTATCTTGAAAATTACCTCCAATTGATATTGTGCCACCTCCATTTGTACCATTGGCGTTAATATTGGCATCAATAACTGCTACGCGATCGCCCAAGACATTTACCTGCCCCCCAATATTATATCCCCCCTGACCCCCCTTTGAAAGGAGGGGAGTTGTGGATACATCAATACTTCCAGAGGCAATAATTGTTCCTGGTACATCAGCTATCATAGTATTCAAACCATCTAATACTACATCACCTTGAGAGTTAATGCTAACGGATGTGGCATGATTTATTTCTCCCCCTGTTAATAACTCTGGTAATAATAGTACAGGCAAAAAGCTAGAAATATTCTCCCTATTCTCAACTGTTGAGGATATTTCCAAACTTAATAAATTCCCTGGTTGAGAAATTTTTAGGGTACTATTACCTTCTACTGCTGTGATATTAACGTTACCACCAGGAGTGGAAAGCTGCCCAGTATTAATGACTGTACCACCGAGTAACGTGAGATTGTTTTCGGGTTTTAAATTTAGGTTTCCTTCATTAATTATAACCCCTGGCTTTGAGACGTTAAATCTATATCCACTGGAATTTCCTACTAGATTTGAGTAATCATTGTTTCCTATAGCTGTAAACCAGGAGTTGTTGTTATTAAAGCCTATATCAGTAGCTGTGGTGACACTGAATGAAGCAGGAATATTCAGACTGGCATTTTTGCCAAATATCACACCTACAGGGTTCATTAAGAGGAGGTTGGAATTACCACCAACTACTTGTATCAGACCATTAATAATTGAGGCATTTCCACCCGTAACTCTACCGAGAATATTACGAGTGTCTGGAGTAGTGAGGAAATTGGCAGTTTGGCCAGAATTTAGGTTGAATTGGTCAAAGCTATGGAAAAGGTTTGTCCCGTCTCTACTACGAGTACCTCCTTGAATATCAAATTGATTGCCATTTTGGTTAACTGTTGTATTTGTGCTGTCATTAGCTGGAGTAATAGATTCAGCTTTTGTTTTGGTTGTCACTACTATTGCTACTAGAGGCATTAATAGTATAGATAAGAGATAGCGCTTAACTGTTAAACTTTTCATAATCGGTCGAAAGATAGCTCATTGAAATAATCAAATACTATTTTATTTCGTTTTGCTTGTTACCTGCATGCAGCGCTATACAGCTTGCTATTCACTGTTCACTATTCCCTGTTCCCTGTTCCCTGTTTGCTATTCTCTAGCGCTATAACTTTGCAAATAGTTAAAAGTCAGTCGCTTTGCTTCTATCAATAAGCGTTGATGAAAATCAGCAGTTTGGCCTAAAGATAACCACAGTAAATTACCTATTGCTTTGATCAAAACGAAGGCGATCGCCTCATAATCTTCTGCATTCAATGATGGGTAGCGTTTCGGTAACTGCCTGACTAAGATCTGAATAAGATTAGCATCAATAGCACTGTCTACCTCTGGCATAGTCCCTTGCACCTCCATAAAAATGGCATAATAGCCTGGATGCTCGCCAAAAAATTGCTCTGATAGGTTGATTAATTGGTCCACATAATCAGCTAAAGGTAGCTGTGCTGTTTCCAGGGTATCAAGGGCCTCGAAGCGCTGATAGAGCAGGTCGCTATACCGTTCAGCTAAAGCCTCCAAAATAGCTGCTTTATCAGGGAAAAATTGGTATAACGAACCAATAGGAAGCTTTGCTTGAGCAGCGATCGCCTTAGTGGTAGTGGCCGCATATCCTGGTTCGATAAACATTTCTGTCGCTACATCCAATATCCGATTTACTCGCTCCAAACTTCGGGCTTGCATTGGTTTACGCCGTTTTCTAGATGTATCTTTTGATAAGTTTTGGGCCATTTATTTGCTATCCTCTTGACAAAATATGAGTAATGCTCATATTATAGTAAACATGAATGATACTCATATTGTAGCCATTTGACTGTCTCTGGGACAAGTGC
>NZ_CEZPJD010000708.1:0-4158 GCF_983059655.1 Okeania sp. | reverse complement strand
TCCCTGTTCCCTGTTCCCTGTTCCCTGTTCCCTCTTTTCTGGAGATGTCTAATAGGTATAAGCTTAATGACTCTATTTGTGTTTGGGATGAAGAGATCAAAATTTTATTTATGAAAGAAGAAGTATGAAGTTATCAAAAAAATAAAGCAGCATATAGTAGACTTCTTGTAAATTTTTTTTGTCTAAATTTACTCTATCAGTCAGGCAGAATTCCACATTTTTTCTGAATAATTTATCTGGAGCGATCGCTTTCTAGTAAAATCATTAAAAATAGGCAGACTAAAAAAGTTCAGCTAATCATTAACAATTAAACTAACTAGAAATTTAATATATTTTTTTTAACTTAATTAGGCAAATCGTAATTAGGGCTTGCTGATTAAATCTCAAAGCATTGACTGATAATGGTTTCAGTCTTTTTTAGACAAAAAAAGTGCAAGCTTTTCGGCCTAAAAAGCTCATGCATCCTAGTATTTCGGGACGATTATGGTAGAAAAGTCAAGGTACTATTCTTCTGACTACTTCTTCTATAATTTCCATTACTCCTATTTGCGGAGCATGACAAACGGAAATTCTGGCTCCGACCCTTACCAAAAAACTTTATTCAGCACACCCTAATTATAAATACCAGCTATTAAGTTAGCTCTTAATCCTTACTATTACCTAAATTTAATCGGAATTAGAGAGGATGCATGAATATTTAATCGCCTATTAATTAATATGTTCTAATGTAATTAGAGTTACATTTAATTAGGGTTTGCTGATTAAATATCAAAGCATTGACTGATATTGGTTTTAGGCTTTTTATGTCTATTAAAAGTATGAGCTTTTCAATTGCTCAGTTAAAAAAGTGAGGATTTTCGGCTTTTGCTACCGGAAAAATCACTCTGACTATTGTGTTGGCCACTGAATCTGTAATTCCCATTTATTCTACGTTCTAACTACTCCCGACTCCCTACTCCCTACTCCCTACCCCAGCAAAAAGGCTTTATTCAGCAAACCCTAATTATATGAGTGAGCAGGCATTAAAAATTATTTTTATGACTAGGTAGATAGGAAGGAAAGGGCGCGGACATATCAAAAGTTTAAAACTCAGAAAATGTCAAATTTTTCCTTCTTCCTTCTGCTATATATTTTTGAAGGTTTTATCAATGCTGTAAGTATTACTATATTCCAACTAATTGGAAAACTCAATCATCATTTTTGCTTCTCCCCAAAACTAGCTGATTACCTGAAATTGCTTCCTGTTTCTTCAAAGATTTTAATTCTAACTTCACATCATTTAAGGGGAATTTTAAATTAGTATCATTACTAATTTTTTGCCTACCTTTTATTAAATTTTTCTGAGCATAAAATCAATCTTATCTCTACACTTATTTCAATTTAAATCATTATCATTACTCAAAAATTTTCCCATAGATTTATTTATTAACCAACAGCCTTCAAATAGATAGAATATAGTGGCAAAATTATAGTCTTACTGTCTACTTCCTAGCCAAAAATAATTTTATATTCTACTTAAATGAATTTTGCTCTAATATAAAATCCGGTTACACAGTTATAGCACTTTCTACTTCAATGCAATGCAAACATAAAATGCCTACTTATTCCTAGATAATTCCAACTTTCATCCTTTCTTCCTACTAACTCCTGACTCATCTAATCATACAATAACTAATGATCCGGATACTATATAATTCTTTCTTTATTCACATTATTTAAGGAGAACTATAAATTAGTAATAATACTAATTACTCGTCAACCTTTTCTTGAATTTTTCTGGGTATAAAATCAATCTTCCCTTTGCACTTATTTCAATTTAAATCATTATCATTACTCAAAAATTCTCGCATATATTGATTAACTAATTGAGGTTGTTCTTGTTGTACCGAATGACCACAATTAGGAATATAGCGAATCTGAAAATTTTCCACATATGCTTCTGTGCCATAAGTTAATTCTTTTCCTAAAGCCGTATCATCTTCACCCCAAAGCATTAAAGTAGGAATTCGCAATATTCCCCATTCTTGTTGACTGAAAAATCCAGAAAATATATTACGATAATAATTAATCATTGAAGTTAAAGCACCTCGTTTAGCCACAGCATCCTTGTAAGCCTCTATATCAGCATCAGTAACAGCAGATTTATTTACCATACTTTTAAAAATAGAAGCAATAGCTTGATAATCATTAAATTCAAGCATTAATTCTGGCAAAAAAGGTAACTGGAAGAAAAACATATACCAACTTCTCAAAAGTTGCTCTGGAGTACCTAACCCCTCCTTAAATTTTGCTGGATGAGGAATATTCATGACGATTAATTTTTCTACCATTTCAGGATTTGCATAAGCAAAAGACCAAGCTATTCCCCCTCCCCAATCATGTCCTACTAAGACACATTTTTCATAACCTAATTCTTTGATTACTCCTTCTATATCTTGAATAAATTCTGACATTAAATAAGCAGATTGATCTTTTGGTTTATCACTTTCATTATAGCCTCTTAAATCTAAAGCAACTACTTTATAATCTTGAGCAAATTCAGGTATTTGATATCGCCAAGAATACCAAAATTCAGGAAATCCATGTAACATTAACATCAAAGGACCTGAACCTTGAGTCACGTAATGAATCTTGATACTATTTACTATGATAAAATTGCTAGACCAAGGATTTTCTTTAATTGACATTGATACCTCCGGAACAATTACAGTAACTTTAAATTAAATATAGCGTTTCCCAAGGTAGTGAGGTACAGTTATATTCTTGTCTTTTTATTCCCTGTTCCCTCAAACTTAAAATTTTGTACCTCATCAGTATGGTAATTGCTATAGTTCATAGCTTTATTTTATAGCAATCGAAGCAAAATACTTAAACATATCAAAAGCTTAATCAAAATCTTAAAGTTCAGAAAACACTAAACTTTTCCTTATTTCTTAGATAACTAAAGCTTTCTTCCTTCTGCTATAAACTTATAGCGCTTTTCATTAAAATAGAATACAAATATTTTTGCTTAAAGGCAGCTATGCTTAGGGGATAAGGCAGAATTTTTGTAGTCTACCTTTGTGAAAACTGCTATAATTCTATCATTTTCTGATGATGCGATAAATTATACCAATTTGATAAATGTTTATTACAAATGGTAGAAGTAAGAAAGAAGGAAGAAGGAGTAAAGTTTTAAAAAAAGGAAAAAAAGATAGTTATCTCTATCTCAAATGAACTGGAGTAGCTATTTTTAAGTATATTCGATAAATATCTACCTTTTTGTAGAATTATTTTTTTAAATTGGTATTATACATGGATATAAAGTCAACTATTTTATTACTAGAATATGTAGTCAAATATTCTACATCATCATTTATTATTATTACTATTATTACTGTGGCGATCGTTCCTCCGATAATACCAAACTTTGGTATCAATATTGGATTGAAAATCAGCTGTTGTGTACTTAAAGCACTTATATAATGTTTGGATAATCAGTTATAAAAACCTTATCTCTTTGAACCTTTCTTTCCTTTCTGCTTTATCCCCTCTGCCTTCCTTTCTCCAAAGTATAAGTAGGGCTTGCTGATTTAGATATCAAAGCATTGACAGATAGATATCTTAGCATTTTTAGGTCTAAAAAAGTGTCAACTTTTTGGTGTCAAGAGCTGCATAGAGCTAGTGTTTTGGGACGATTATGGTTAAAAATCAAGGGATAATTTTTCTGATTACCTTCTAATTAATTCCCATTTCTTCTGACTTCTGACTCCTATCTTTACCACTCATACTTTATTCAGCAAACCCTAAGTATTTAACCGAACATGATATTAATAGAAGCCATTTGGGTCTTTTTAACAAGTTATAGTTGTTTTAAATAAGAATGAGACACTTTTTCAGCTGATACCCTTTCACAGCAAGAAATTATCGTCTCAATCCAAACTAAAATGACTATACAAGTCGAAGACCCATCTGGATTTGATAATTATGGGAGTCATTTTTCATAATTTTTCGGTTTTAACCCTTAGAGCTGATTTATAAAGTAAACATTAAGAGGCTGAATTTATCGGTATACTTAGGTTTGAAAAATTATCGTCCTGTAGAGTCCAAATTCCTGAAAGCTAGGTGATGTAAGACTTTTAACTAAGTTTATAAATCAGCTCTTATTGTTTTATAGAA
>NZ_CEZPJD010000707.1:0-4159 GCF_983059655.1 Okeania sp. | reverse complement strand
TCATGAATATTAACTAGCTTCATCTCTGCTTCATCAAGGCGTGAAAAGTTACGCAAAGACTTGACAATTTCATGAATGCGCTCCGTTCCTACCTCCATAGATTTTAATAGTTGAGGTAGGTCTTCGAGAATAAATTCTAAATCTATTTTTTCACTTTCTTCTTCAATTTCTGGCGATAATTCGCAATGTTTTTGATATAGTTTAATCAAATCCATTAGTTCATTAGCATAATTATCTGCATATTTGATATTGCCATAAATAAAATTAACCGGGTTATTGATTTCATGGGCAATACCTGCAACTAGCTGTCCTAAACTAGACATTTTTTCACTTTGGATTAATTGCGTTTGAGTAAGTTGTAATTTTTTTAAAGTTTGTTCTAATTGAGTAGCTTTTTCTCTCTCTCCTGCTTCTGATTTTTGCAGCGCAGAATTTAATTTTGCTAGTTCATCTGCTTGTTTCAGTACAATTTTAATAATCGCATTTCTCAACTCTAAAGCAGCATCAACTTCACATTTTTTCCAAGGTAGAGATGTGAGTTTAACAATTCCTTTCCACAGCTCAAATGATTTTCTAGGGGACAATTTTATACTACCATTAGGTTCTACTTCTGTAATAGCTGCTGGATTTCCTGCCCAATTAACTGTTCTAATAACTTCTGGTCGGAACCACAAAATATAAATTTTCTGAGCTGAAGATATTGAGAGTGCCAATAACCCACTAGCTATATCTTTATGTTTCTTAAAATCTTGATAAACTTTGGGCAATGAATCTGTATAAAAGACTTCTCGATCAAAATTTTTTTCTACCCAGCTAATTAATTTTTCAACAGTTATTAATGGTGGAGTTTTTCCTACTGACTGAAAATTGTCACCAGAAACAATGATAGCCCCTTCAGCACTTACTAAATCTAGTAGTTTATTTTGACAGTCAACTAAGGCATTGATAAAATTTTCTGATGTTGAAATCTCTTCAATAATGTGACTCTTGATTGACTGCAACTCTAGTTGATAATCATAATCTTCATTCTTTTCTTTATAAGCAAGTTCTAGAGACATTGTTTGCCCTAAAAACTCACAAGCTGTCCGTAATTCATAAGGTACATATTTGGGTGAATTATGATGGCAAGCAATCAAACCCCATAGCTTTTTATTTTTCAATAAAGATATAAACATTGTGGCAGTAACGCCCATATTTTTTAGATACTTTGCGTGGCAGGGAGAAACACTTCTTAAAATGGATAAAGTTAAATCAATTGGTTGATGACTAATCTGATTATTGGCAGGTATAATTTCTACTGACTGATAATTAACATCTACTATCATTCTCAACCAATTTATCTTAAAAAGTTCTCTAGCTTGGGGTGGAATATCGAAGCTTGGGTAATTTAATCCTAACAGTGAATCTAAAGTTTCTATCTTATCTTCAGCAATTACAGCTCCATTGTATTGAGAATCAAATTTATATACCATTACTCTATCAAAGCCTGTAATTTTTCTAATTTCTTCAACAATTATTTGACATAGATTTTTTAAATCAGAAGCATCTTGCATTTTTGATGCTGCTTCTCTAACAGAATGATAAAAGTTTAAAAATGAAATTTCCTCTTCAGATATAGCTGGCTCTAGCTCTAGGATTAAAAATTTTTCAGAACGATGAATTGTACCATCAAGGACTAAAGATTTATGTTTTGTTTTAACTGATAATTTCACAGGATTGATGGTTTTAAGTTCCGGATTATTTTCTAAACTTTTTCTGAGTTTCTTGATTTGGTCTTGGTCAAGAAAATTATTCAGATTTTGATTCAGCAATGTTTTTGCTGGTATACCAAATAACTCAAAAGTATTATTGCTTACCTGTACAATTGTCAATTCTGGCTCTTTTAAGACAAATAATAAACCGTGAGGCTGAATGTGACTAGAGAGATGTATTTTTTCTTGATATTTATTTGTTAAATCTACTGTTTTGCTTTGAATAACTTGCTTAACTTTCATTTTAATAAAATATTAATTATTGTGACAATACTAATAATAACACCTCTGATATTAAATTTTTTTTTCTGCTCACCTAGACCTTTATACTTAGTGTTAAATTAAGTACATTTATCCAATATATTTTTGATAATTGATAGATTTTTCTATAATAGCTTTAAACATTAATTAATTTTCTTGATACTTAATATTTGTTTGTAAAACTTAATGAAACTAGATAAAAGCAAATAGAATCTTAGGTATAATTACTAAAATCATGCTATTAAACAAACTAGGAGGTATATGGAAACGACTGATTGGCAAACTATAATTCCTGCGGGAATGGCAATTACTGTTTTTCTTGGAGCAATGCTAATGATGTTCACTAATTTTTGGACTGATTCAATTAAAAAACAGGAAAAAAGTAAGAAATAAACAATAATTGATTAAACTTTCATCCTAGAAAAGTCAAACTTTGAGTAAGATTGAACTTATCTAGGAAAATTAGGAAAATAAAAGAGAAATAAACTACAAAAATGTTAAATCTAGATAGTATAATCGAATTTTCACACATATACTGTATCGCAATTTGTGGGGTTCTAGTGCCCATGAATGTACTAGCAAGTTTACAACCAATAATTTTCACAGCTCTCCGTCGCCCCAAACAGGAAATAAATTTAATGGCATTAGTAGCTAGTTTTTATGCTTTAATGATTATTCTTCATGTTGGAAGCTGGTTTATTGTAGGAGTAGTGAGAATCCAAACATTTATTCTTTTGTGGTTTGCTAGCTGCTGTTTAATTACCAATACTTGGGCAGTGGTTCACGGTTCTAGCATGAGAGAATTTATTCAATTTTTACAACAATTTCTAGTTAGACTGACTAAAAGTTTAATACTTCAAAATCAAGAGATTAGTCCTGAAACTAAATAGGACAGGATTTATAACATGTCCGTTTAAATACTTACACTTAGGAGGAAGGAAGGCAGAAGGCAGAAGGGAAAAAAAGATTGAAAGGGAGAAGGTTTTTTTATCACTGATTATTAGGACATGATATTATAACATATTTCATATCAGTGAGGTATGTCTGTTGCGGGCAAGATGCCCGCACTACTCTAACTTCTGGCTTTTTGAATCCTCCACTGCATTCATAAACTATTGATACATATTCTTCTTTTGATTTTTTGACAGCTTCGCGCTCGCCTATGAGATAATAATAACCAATAGTTTTCCCTTCATGATCTAATGATCTTTCCTTGATTAGCTTCCCTCTCTTCAGCCATTGAGTATTAACTCTGGGAATTAAATAATAACAAGTTTTTCCAGTTTTAGGCTCAACAAATTTGTAAGCATTCCGCAGGAAAAGCTGACAGCGAGCTAGCTGAATGCTTCACAAATTCATATATATAACCATTCGTAGCCATGATTGACTTTGGCACTTGGTCTTTCCACTATTGGTGACCAAACTTTACGAATAATTTTTTGTTCTCAGGTTATTACTTTACTATTATAACTGGCTTTAGTATGAAATGACCTGTGCCTGTATTCAAACTGTCACTCTACTAATATTACTATAAATTTATACATATAAAATACGAATAAATCAGCCAAAAACTTTGATTTGAGGTAATCATTTTATGACTAATAAATATGCTCAACAAAAAGATACTGCTGCATGGATACTTCAAGTTTGGGCTTCCTTTCTTCTTGCTACTTCTGGCACAGCGATTGGCATTTTTTACCTACCTGTAGATAATTGGATTAAAGGTTTTTTAGGAATGGGTTTAACATTCTCTGTAGGCTCTACTTTTACCCTAGCAAAAACTATTAGAGATAATTACGAATATCAAAGGATAACTGCCAGACTTGATGAAGCGAAAGTTGAAAAACTATTGGCAGAGCATCATCCTTTAGACAAATAATAAGAATTTAGAATTCAGAATTCTGAATTTAGAATTCAGGAGATAAGGAAAAATTAGAATGGGAGCATCTTGCTCCCACTAGCTATATCATTACAATGCATCACTACCCAATTATTCACTTAATAATTTTTTGATATAGCGCTGTGCGCAGGCAACAGGCAACAGGCAATAGGCAATAGGGGGAAGAAAAAGCTGATAATATAAGACTTTTAGCTATTGGACAATTCCTGCAATTTGTAAATATGCCAGCGCACATTGCTATAATTAG
>NZ_CEZPJD010000706.1:0-4161 GCF_983059655.1 Okeania sp. | reverse complement strand
AACATAGAAACTTTTTGCCGATATTCCTGATATAAATCTCCATAAATAGAAATCATATCTACCTCTTCTAATTTAATTCCCACTAACATATAAATTGTTGTACCCAGGGCAAAAATAAAATGAGAAAATGTCATAGTTGGAGTTGCCCAAAAAGCAATAACAAAACCTAACATAATCGGATGACGAATATATTTGTAAAACCCTGGTGTTCTAAATCCTAAATATTCATATTCCTGACCGCGCAAATATAAATATACTTGTCGCAACCCAAATAAATCAAAATGATTAATCATAAAAGTGCTGATTACAACAATTAACCATCCCAAAGCAAAAATGCCATAAATAATATTATAAACTATCGGACTTTGTATATTCCAAATAATTCCACCGAGAGAATGCCATTGCCAAAATAATAATAATAATGTCAGACTTGCCATCAATACATAAGTGCTACGTTCAATCGGATGTGGAATAATTTTCGTCCACCATTTCTTGAAACTTTGACGTGCCATAAGACTATGTTGAATAGCAAACAAACCGAGTAATAAAATATCAATTAATATTCCGTTAATTAGAGTTCCATCTAAATTGGAATCTAGTGTTTTTGGCACTATTAAGTTGCCGACAAAACCAATGCTGTAGGTCAAAGTTATTAATGATATTAGATAACAAAATATTCCATAGATAAATGCAAGTATTCTCTTCATTTTTCTATTACAAAACCTCCAGAAAAAGTTTATTTCGATAATTCTATGATTATATGAAATACTAAAATCTTTGCAACAAAATCAGCTAGACAAGGATTTTGCCACGGATACAGGGATGATTTATCTGCATCTTGTGAAGCTCAAAAAAATGCCAAGGATTTTCCCCTTGCATCGCCCAAAAAATTATGATACTATTTTATCGTTGCGTATAACACGCCCCTACGCATGACTTTTTATTCAACCCCAAAACAGCATATCGCTACTGAATACATATAGAAGAGATACTCAGAAAACATCATCCTGTGAAGCACTTAAATCAAGAAGCAGCGATCACCAAATTTTTCACCCCATCAGCCAGACAAGGATTAGGTAACAGATATACAGATGATTCATCTGCATTTTATGAAGCTCAAAAAAATCGGCAAGGATTTTCCCCTTGCATCTCGAAAAAAATCATGATAACATTTTATTATTGGGCTTAAAACGCCCCTACGCATGACTTTTTATTCAACCCCAAAACAGCATATCACCACTGAATATATATAGAAGAGATACTCAGACAAGCAAAACACCAGAAAAATTTTGGCGTTGCTCAAAAGTCATAGTAAGTAGCTGAAATTCAAGAATTTATAATTTAGAATGCGCGAATTTAGAATTATCTCTCCTTGAAAACAAAAGGATTTACGAACAGGAAAATTTTTATTTATCATCGCCGATCAAGGGGAGGTTTTAAACCAGAATATTTCGGTAAAGTTGAAAAACTTATGTTTTGCGTTAATACTTAATCTAAAAATCATTACCACTCAGCAATCCTAAATATGTTTCATATACTTGAGTCTTGAAACAAACAAAAATCACCCTTTCAATAGACTTACTTTCCAATAAAAATTGCATAACTTCAGCTATCGCTATTCTTGCTGCTACTTCCAGCGGAAAAAACAAACCACCAGTAGCAATAGCAGGAAAAGCAATTGTTTGAACACCATATTTTTCTGCTAAAGCCAAACTATTTTCATAACATCTCATCAGTATATTCTTCTCTCCCAAATTTCCACCTTGCCATCTAGGAGCAACTGTATGAATAACCCACTTAGCAGATAAATTATAACCACTCGTAATTTTGGCTTCTCCATATTCACAAGTCATCAACTTTCGACAAGCTTTTTTAAGTTCTAGTCCAGCCATTGTATGAATAGAATAAGATACCGTTGAACCAGCAGAAAGAGCGCGGTCTGTAGCATTCACAATAGCATCAACCTCCTGTTGAGCAATATCACCTTGGATAATTTTAATTCTATTCTTTATTGAACTTTTCTTGCTCTGCTCAAGATGGAATTTTCCTGTATAAAGTAGACAATTATTCATACGATTAAAAAAGGTTTCTCGCCATACTCCCACCCCAAATTTTTCCACTTTAAATTTCACGCACCATGAAACAGGTAAATGACCGATAGGTGCATTTAAACTAAAATCCAAATCGTTATAATATTTTGCCTGACCTCCTACTTGCCATCCCACAGCATCGCTAAAATTTTGCCAAATCATTTTGTAATATTTACGATTTTTGCCAAACCTCTCCTCAATACTTTTTACCATACTAAAATAAATAGATTTTTGCACGCTGAAACCAAAACGCTCTTGAGAATAATCTACCCAGAGTTGATTAATTTTCTCTAGCTCCGAACAGGGAAAATTTTCTATATCTGAAACACTCAATTTTTCATCTTGATTTTTATCTGCTACCTTCAACATTAAAGCAACAGTTTCCCTATCTGCCTCTCTCCATTTTCCTTCAGCTAAAAAATCTCTTAGAGGAGAATAATCTATTTCTGTTTTGCCAGTAATATTAGGAGAAATATTTTTCGGTTCCTCAAGTCCGCAAATTTCTATCCGAGATAAAAAAGCAATAGCAAAATCTACCATTCCTCGCCCTACTCCACAAGGCAAATGTCCGACTGGTGCATGAATACTAAAATTCAAATCAAACCAAGATAACCAGTTTTCATTTATCCCCCATCCCACTTCTTCAACAAACCTCATATAAGTCCGAGCATCAGCATCAGGTTTACCGCCAACACTCTGCCAAATTTCTTTTTGAACGCTGAAACCAAACCGACCATTACTATATTTAATCCAAAGTTTATCGATAATACTTAATTCTGTACAAGGAAATTTTTCTATTTCTGCTTTTCCCTGCCATTCTTTAGTTTCTCGACCTAATATTTTCAGCATTATTTCCCTAGTTTCCGCATCTGCTTTCTGCCATTTTTCGGCTGCCAGAAAACTTTCTAGTTGCCTGTAGTCAATTTCTGTTTCCTTAAAAGAGCTAACCAAACTTTCAGGTGGAAAATAATCTTTGGAAATTATTGTATTTTCAACATTTTCAGTTGATAAATTCTTACTTTTTACTTTTGACTGTTGACTTTTGAATTCTGTACTTTCAGGTGAAAAATAATCTTTGGAAATTATTGTATTTTCAACATTTTCAGTTGATAAATTCTTACTTTTTACTTTTGACTGTTGACTTTTGAATTCTGTAATAACTTCTGTGAAATAAGATAACCATTCCGCCACTGACTGCGGACGCTCTTCGGGGTGAAATGCCATACCTTTGAGAATAGCTGCTTGAATATTACCACTAATTTTTGAGTTAAACTGTTGCGGTGGGTTAAGAGCTATTCTCGCCGCTCTTGCTGGTGCTGGAATGGGAACTTCAGCAGTTAGTAAATAATAGAGAGTTGCTGCCAAAGAATAAACATCAGTAAATTCTCCCCGTTTTGCCTTCTCTGCATATTGCTCTATCGGAGAAAAACCATTGGAACCCGCAACAGTTTGAGTCAAAATTGAATCTGGAATAAATTCACGGGCAATGCCAAAATCAATTAAAATTGCTTCTCGATTATTATTACTATTACGAACAATAATATTATCTGGTTTGACATCCCGATGTAGTAAACCTTTTGCGTGAATTACTGTTAAAGCTTCTCCTATTTGCCTAATGTAAATTAATGCCTCACTTTCTGACAATATTCCCTTTCGCTTTACCAATTTTCCTAAATCTTCTCCCGCCACATATTCCATCACAATGCAGGGATGTTTTCCCTCAGTAAAAACATTTTTTATCTGCACAATATTTTGATGTTGGCAAAGGGCAAGATGTAGAGCTTCTTCTCGGAAGTCACGCTGATATTTTTCAACAAAATTTGTGAAATTATGGTCTTTAAATATCTCATCTTTAAGAGTTTTAATAACTACTAGCTCACCTTTATTTGTTTTAGCAATATAAATGATACTATAGCCACCCTTGCCCAATTCTTTTTGAATAATGTAGCGATCGCCGTAAAGTTTTTTTCCTGGTAGCCATGCCATAGTTTTTAATTAGAGTAGGGGAGTGGGGGAGTAGGGAGTAGGGGAGTGGGGGAGTGGGGGAGTAGGGGAGTGGGGGAGTAGGGGA
>NZ_CEZPJD010000705.1:0-4164 GCF_983059655.1 Okeania sp. | reverse complement strand
ATCCGACAAATTTTATATTTTCCTTATTATTTTAGCAGCAACTCTGGCTATATAATGTATAAATATTTGCAGTCAATTTTCACAAATTGTCATTAACTAAAGCATAATCATTACCAGAGGAGAAACAAGATGAAAAATCAAGATTGGTTTTTGACTGAAGACGGTCAATGTCAGCCTTGTGAAACTGTAAATGAATGGAAATTATTAAGAGAAAATTATCGGTTGTATAGATTCTTAACAGAACTAGAAGATACCCTAAAAGATACCATAGATGAAGCAAGTTCTCTACAGAAAATTCGACTTTTAGTTCGACAATTTATTACTAATTCATATTGGCTGCAAACTCAGGAGCCAGAACTTTGTGAAAAAACAGGAACTTCCGTTATTTTATTATACGATGAGTTAGGATTTCCCTTAACAGTACAAACAGTAAAATTCATGCCAGGGACAATTTCAACAATTCATAATCATGGCACTTGGGGAATAGTAGCAGTATTAAAAGGCCAGGAAAAAAATACATTTTGGAAACGTAGCCCTGACCCAGAAAATAAATATAAAATTGAAAGAGTCGGAGAAAAAATATTACAACCAGGAGATTTAATTAGTTTCACTTCTAATGCTATTCATAATATAGAAGTAATCGGAGATGAACCTACATTTACTTTTAATATTTATGGTGAAACAAAATCTTCTGAAAGGTTTGAATTTGACCCAGTTGCACAAACAGCTAAGAAATTCTGAAGTAAGCATTCAGCTGTCAGCCGTCAGCTATCAGCTATTGCTTTTATGAGAGTGTTTTGCTTGAGTTGACAGCAAGCTAGCAGTATCTTCATTAAGTTTACTTTTGACTTATAACTTATAACTTTTGACTTGGAAAACAATGTCTAATCCTCTCCTTTTACTCAACTATGAATCTGCCATCCAAACTTTAGGTGGTGACTATTATGATGAAGTACTTGCTGCTGAATTTCCCCAACATATTTTGCGGTTTCGTAATAATAAATTGCTACCTAAAATAGGACTAACTCCTGAAGATGTTAAGGATGAGCATTTTATTGAAGCTTTTGGTAAATTTCATTGTGTCGGACCTTTTTTAGCTCTACGTTATCACGGTTATCAATTTGGCGAATATAATCCTTACTTGGGAGATGGTAGGGGTTTTCTTTATGGTCAAGTACGTGGGGTAAATGGTGAATTATATGATTTTGGCACCAAGGGTTCCGGTAGAACACCTTATTCTCGCAGTGCAGATGGTAGACTGACTCTCAAGGGAGGGGTCAGAGAGGTATTAGCATCCGAAATGTTACATCGTCATGGGGTTCGTACTTCTCGATGTTTGAGTTTGATTGAAACTGGGGAGGGTTTATGGCGTGGAGATGAACCTTCTCCTACTCGCTCGTCGGTGATGGTACGTTTTAGTAATTCTCATATCCGGTTTGGTAATTTTGAAAGGTTGCATTTTTTCAAACGTCCCGACCTAACTAAAAAGCTATTAGATCATGTAATTGATTATTATTATTCTGAATTAAAAGAACAGAGCGAACGGTATTTTTTATTCTACTCAGAATTAGTAAAAAGAGTTGCGAAATTAGTGGCTCAATGGATGGCTGCGGGATTTTGTCATGGTGTATTAAATACTGATAATATGTCAATTACTGGGGAAAGTTTTGATTATGGTCCTTATGCTTTTATTCCCACTTATGACCCCAAATTTACAGCAGCTTATTTTGATTATTCTGGTCTTTATCGTTACAGTCATCAACCGTTAGTTTGTAAGTCAAATTTACACTTACTTCAAGATGCATTAGCTGCAGTTATTGACCGAGAAAATATGAGGGCAAGTTTAGATGAATTTGATGATGTTTATCTGCTTGAATATAGGCGATTAATGATTAATAGGTTAGGGTTTGAGCAGTTGCCAGAAACAGATGCTGAAAAGTTACTTCAGCTAACTATTAAACTGCTGGAAAATTCTCAGGTTGGCTATCACGATTTCTTTTTAGGATTGAGAAAACAATTTTCTCCACATTGGCGTGATGATGTTAATCAGATTTTGGCTGATTTTGAACAATCAGAATTAATTGAGCCGTGGCGACAATATTATTATCATTTATTACAGACTTATTCTAATGATGAATTAAAAGCAATGGTGGAAAGGTTGAAACAATATAATCCTCAACAAAGTTTAATTCGACCTATTATTGAATCAGTATGGGAACCCATTACAGTAGAGGATAATTGGCAGCCATTTTATGATTTACTGAAGCAAATATCTGAATAAAATTTATTAATATAGCTGTATTAATAATTAGGACTTACGCATCTGCAAGGTATTTTTGTCATTGCGATCGATAGGGTTTGCGGAACAGTCCGGAACGGAAAGCAATCTCAAATCCTAGTTTTTCGTACCTCATGCGTAAGTCCTAATAACCTACATTCCGCACGACAAAATGTAGTCTAAAGATAAGTAGTCAGTAGTCAATAGTCAGTAGGAAATGATGTGCAGCTTATGTCTGGGTAGATCAAGTATTCAGCAAACCCTAAATAAATATAGAATAGGTTCTATACATTTAACTTATAGTATGAATCTTTAAGAAATTTGTACCTCTTGTATGCTTAGTAGGAATACCACCTACAATCAAAACTTTCTCCCCTGGGGTAGCAAAATTTAGTTTCAATAAATAATTTTGAGCTTGTGCCGTTAAATCTTCAAAAGATTCAACTTCTTCATTCAATAATACTGGTTTGACTCCCCAAACTAAATTCAAACGGTGGTAAACCTTGTCACTAGGAGTAAAGGCAACCACAAAAGCTTTCGGACGTTCGCTAGCAGCTAAACGTGCAGTATAACCAGAACTCGTAAAAGCAGCAATACAACGCAAGGGTAAAATCTTATCTATAATATTAAGTGCTTCACTAAGAGCATGAGTTTCATCCGTTTCTGCTGGAGGATAATTAATAAACTGCGTATCTTTCTCCACATCTGCTGCAATACGCACCATCATTTCTACTGCTTTTACTGGATACTTACCCACTGCTGACTCTCCAGATAGCATTACTGCATCAGTACCATCAACAATAGCATTTGCAACATCACTAGCTTCCGCACGAGTGGGGCGGGGTTCGTGAATCATGCTTTCCAACATCTGGGTAGCTGTAATCACCGGAATACCTTTTTTATTGCACATCCGAATAATCTGTTTTTGCAGCATCGGTACTTTTTCCGGTCTCATTTCTACCCCCAGGTCTCCCCTTGCCACCATAATACCATCGCATTCTGCGACAATAGCTTCTAAGTTAGCGATCGCTTGGGGTTTTTCTATTTTTGCTATTACTGGCACATCTGCATCTTTTTCTTTTAACATTGATTTTAGTGTCAAAATATCTTCAGCACTACGCACAAAGCTCAATGATATCCAGTCTACTCCCTGAGACAAACCAAATTCCAAATCTTTTTTATCTTTTTCTGTCATTGAAGGTAAGCGCAAATTCAAACTTGGTAAATTAACTCCTTTACGACTTTTGAGCAAACCACCTGTAATGACTTTGCAACTCACAGCATTTCCTTCTACTGACTCCACTTCTAATTCTAATAACCCATCATCTAATAATACCTGAGTTCCTGGTTTTGCTTCTTCTGCTAAATATGGGTAGTCAATACTTACTGTTCCTGTTTGATGAGTATCATCAGCTAATGGTATTAGAGTTAGCTGTGCCCCTTCTTCTAAAGTTATTGCACCATCAGGGAGTTTACCCACTCTAATTTTCGGACCTTGGAGGTCTTGCAAAATAGTAATGGGAGTATTTAATTCTTTAGATATAGAGCGCAATAGAGAAACTGTGTAAGCATGGTCTTCATAGCTACCATGAGAAAAATTTAGTCTTGCTACATTTAGACCAGCTTCAATTAGTTGTTTAATTACTTCTGGAGAGTTACTGGCAGGGCCAATAGTTGCGACAATTTTAGTCCGATGAGGTATAGACATAGTAACTTGATTGTTTTTTCTAACAGTCAGTCATTATACTAATTTTAATAAAGTAGTAGGGTAGGCAAATGTGATTATTGATATCAATAGTTAATAGGTTTGATATTTGCCCCCCTATCCGGTAGTTCTAGTCAACTAGAAAGTTACTTAAGTATTGGGCAAGGCTTTCTTCAGAAAG
>NZ_CEZPJD010000704.1:0-4164 GCF_983059655.1 Okeania sp. | reverse complement strand
AGTCTCCTTATAAGAAGTTCCCACATTTTTCAAACCAGCTTTAATCATTTCCTGCTCTAATAAAGCAAAGAAACTCGCCCGATCGCCTCCTCTAACCACCGCCTGATTATGAGCTTCTGCCAATACCACCGGATAACCATAACCTTTTTGCACTTGAGCTAACATCATTCCTAACACTAATTCCAACATTTCTTCATCCTCAGCAACCCATTCCGGCATATCAATTCTGGCAACTTCTGTACCAACATTCACATAACAAAAATAGATAATATTATCTCCATATAAATCCAAAATTCTAGCGGAAGATTGCCATAAAGGACTTCTTTGCCCTGGTTGCAATATAGAACCCCAAAATACCACATCTCGCAAAGGTTCAAATGACTGACAAGGTGCTTTTTCCGTAAAACCAAATCCTCCTAACCCAACATTCGGACAATTACTAACACAGTCAGGTTCATCATAAATACAAGCCTTTAAACGTAAAAAAGATAAACTTTCACTACTGCGAGAAGCACTCAAATAACCAATCAAAGGAATACCCGCTAATTTTAATTTATTCCAAGCATCTAAAATCGGATTTAAAATTCTATCCCGTGCTTCAGAAGGCAAAGATTCTAAGAACCAATAAATCAGAGAACCATCAACCATAGCTAATATTGGGTAATCTAAATTATCCGGATTATTTTCCCTCCATTCACAACCCAATTCTGCCAAAACCAAAGCTTCAGAAATAGTCCGTCGATAACCCATCCATTCTTCAGTTTTAATTCCCCATTGTCGAGAAATATAAAGGTCATCTGCTTGATAAAAAATTTCTGGAATACTATCTAAAAGTGGATAAATACTTTCACCATAATTCAGCATGACTCGCCCAATATTTAGCAAATAACAATAAGCAATTTCATGGTGACTTGGTGCTATTTGAGAACCGTCCGTAGCAAAGACTGTATGATTTTTTGGAGGAGGATTAATTTGAGGATAAGTATCTAAAGATTCTATCGGAATAGCCGGATTAAAAAGTATGCGATCGCTCCAACTTTCTTCTAATTCTAATAATTTTTCTTGTTCAGTTTTTGCCTCTTCTAGTAATTGTTGAGCTATTTCTAATCTATTTTGTGCTGCCATTGCTTCTGCTGTGAGATGTTGGCTCATCCCTTGCATTTGTTTCGCTAGTTTTGTTAGGTCTAGCATAGTTTTTATTTCCTAATTTTTAGAGATTTAAGTAATTAATAAGGAAGAAGAAAGAGGGAAGAGGGAAGAAGGAAGAGGGAAGAAATAAAGAAGGAAAGAAAGAAAAGGGAAGAAATAAAGAAGGAAAGAATCAATAGTGACATTGAAGAAAAAAAGGTCATTTCAGTTATCAGTTATCAGTTATCAGTTATCAGTTATCAGTTATCAGTACCTCTGCAATAAGGAGGCTTGAAATAAGGAATATTCTCTTCTCTTGGTCGATTAGATATGAGGAGGAGAACTCGCCATCTCTCGACCGCTTTTTTTATCCCCTTAAAAGTGGGATAATTGATTTGATTTTTTATTATTGGAAATGTCTAAATTTAGGATTTTTATACTATTTCTTAAATTTACAGCATATTCCAAGTATATGAAATACAGAGATTGACAATGAAATTTTTGTAGTGCGGGCATCTTGCCCGCGATTGGTTTACCTGAGTAAAGCAGAATCTGCTATAAGTTTTTTCTTAATCTTCCAGCAGTCTTTCTGTTCCTTTCTTCTTCCTTCTTCTTCCTTCTTACTTGCAGGATAATACTATCTTCTCAAATTTAAGTTTTTTCCTAACTTTCAAGGGGTCTCCCTCTTCCTTCCTTCTTAACTTTTTAGAGGATGTTTTAAAAGTTATTTAGTACTGAATTTTGCCCCCCGAGCAAGCCAATTTTGGGGGGAAAAAGAATCAATTAGTTGGTAAAAGTTCCCCAATTTTGGGGGATGCGCAGAGGCGAGTGATTTAGCAAATGAGACTTCTCAGACAACCTCTTAACTTCTTCCTTCTTCCTTCTTCCCTCTTCCTTATTTCCACTTAGAAAAATCCTGGCAAAACTGAGTAGAAGATAATAAATTAATAGGAGGATGTTGAGCTACAGATTCTCGTTCTTTCTGAGTATTGTAACCCCAATCTGCTAAAAATAATTCTACTTCTTTTAAGTCAGATTGTTTTTGTACAGATAGTAAAGTTTTCAATCTATCTTCAACAAACCAAATAATTGTGCCTGCTCCTGATGCTGCTAATAAAATTCTCAGAGTTTCATACTTAGGACGCTTACATTCTTTGCCAATAATATCCGTTTCAGGTAAATTCACACCTTGTTTTTGCAGGAGCGATCGTACAAACCGCCCCTCTTTAGTTGTCACAATAACTGGTTTAACTTCTGATACTATCAACTGCTTTAACTTTTCCACTACTCCTGGATAAAATTCATGTAAAGACAACCATCCTTCTAAATCTTTTGCTATCCATTCATCTCTAGTACTATCCAGACAACTACCAATTTCTGCTGGATTTTTATTCTCTTCAGTCACAATCTTTGTAGCGATCGCTTGCCATTCCTGTAAAATTTTTTCTTCTTCAATACCTAATATTAATGCCCGAATCAAAACAGGCATTTCCCAACCAATTTCAATTACCGGACGTAATCGATAAAATTTTTCTGCCAAATCATTATTTGGTATTTGCTCTGATGGTTGCCAAATTTGACAATAGGTGCGCCAGGCCGTTTGAAAATATTCAACCAGTCCATTACATAAAACGCCATCAAAGTCAAGAGCTAGAAGAGTAGGAATTGTTTTTTGCATAGTTTAGCTGCTTAAATCAAAAGTTAAAAATTAAAAGTCAAAAGTAAGACTGCTTCATCGCTGTTACCTACCCTATGTAGATTTTACCGTCTTAGATGTTGCATTTTTTAACAAAACTATGTTTTTTACCAGATAGCTTCCGCTGAAAGCCCCCGTATTTTAATGAAAACGAGGGAGTTGTTTAGACTAGACAACTTTAGTTGTCCTGTGCTATTGTAATGGACAATAAGTATTCCAACGCCTTTTTGAAATGTACTGTTGTCAACAAGTTTTAGTAGGTAAAAATCCTCAATTAATTGCAACTTTAACATTCTTATGTGAACAGTCTCACAAGCTAACTAACATGGGAATATATTATGGTCGGCAATTATATTTTAAGTCTCAAAAAGGTATTGGTAAGTTTGACTTAGAAAAGGTTTACAAAAACAACAACCACTATAAAGTTTTACATTCTCAAGCAGCACAACAAGTATTGAGAGCTGTAGCTGAATCATTTAGGTCTTATTATAGTCTAATTAAAGCTTATACTGAAGGAAAAATTGCAGATAGACCTAGAATACCTAACTATAGAAAAAAAGGAAAAGGAGGATTAGCTACAGTTAGTTATCCGGCTCAAGCATTAAAGCTCAAAGGTAATCAAATTAGAGTACCACTAGGTAATACCTGTAAACGCTGGTTTGGTTTAGATTGCTTTTATATTCATAAGCCTAGTAATCTCGAATTTAATGCTCTTAAAGAACTGAGAATTCTACCAAGAAATAGATGTTTTTACTATGAATTTGTCTATGAAAAAGAAGTAGTTAAACCTCAATTAAATCAAGAAAATGTATTAGGGATTGACCATGGTGTCAATAATTGGTTGACTTGTGTATCTAATGTCGGTACGAGCTTAATTGTAGATGGTAAACATCTCAAATCAATGAATCGTTGGTACAACAAACAAGTATCAACTATCAAAGAAAATCAACCTTTGGGATTTTGGTCAAATAAGCTAGCTGTAATTACAGAAAAGCGTAACCGCCAAATTCGTGACGGTATTAATAAAGCAGCCAGAATAGTTATTAATCATTGTGTAGAACATGGGGTTGGTACAATTATTTTTGGTTGGAATAAAGGTCAGAAAAATGAAATAAAATTAGGTCATAAAAATAATTCAGAATTTGTACCAATTCCCACAGCTAGACTTAAAGAAAGAATAGCTCAATTGTGTTCTGAATATGGAATAATCTTTATAGAAACAGAAGAGAGTTATACAAGTATTGCTTCATTTTTAGATGGTGACTATCTGCCTAATTATGGTGAGAAACCCAATGATTGGAAACCATCAGGAAAAAGAATAAAGCGTGGTTTGTATAGAA
>NZ_CEZPJD010000703.1:0-4165 GCF_983059655.1 Okeania sp. | reverse complement strand
TTTATCAGCAAATTAACTCTTGTTCCCCCCAGAATTGGCTTGCTCGGGGGGCAAAATTCAGTTATCAGTCAAATAATTTTTGAAGGAAGTTTAGGGGGAAATTCCTACCAAAAGTTTCCAACTAATATGCATTAGAGGATGTCTGAGAAATTTGCTATATCCAAGCCCCCTAAATCCTCCAAAATTGGGGGACTTTTATCAGCAAATTAACTCTTGTTCCCCCCAGAATTGGCTTGCTCGGGGGGCAAATTTCAGTTATCAGTTAGATGTTTATAATTGATTGAAGTTTGAGTCCCCATCAATTTTTTCTTCCTTGCTTTTTTCTTCTTCAACTGTCTGAGAAAGTAATATTTTTATCTGAGGGTTTTCTAATAATTTTTCTGTATCTGCTAATAGTTTATTTCCCCAACGTTCTTTTTTAAGACGTTTTAGACTAACCCAACTTTTATCTAATTGTAGTACTTCTTCAGCCCTTTCTAAACCTGCTGAAATTTCACATTTGTTATATAAAGCAACTCCTATTGCTAATTGAGCTTCTACAAATTTACTGTTAATTTCAATTGCTGCTTGCAAATATTCTATAGCTTTATCTATATTCCCTTTTTCATACTCAACAAGTCCAAGATTTAACTTAGGATATTTAAAGTTTGGTTTGATTTCTAAAGCTTTTTCAAAATGAGCGATCGCCTGTTCATATTTTCCTAAGTAATAAAGTACCCTACCTTTATTGTTCCAGGAATCTTCATCATCTGGTTCAAATTCTAAAACTTTATCAAAGGCTGCTATTGATTGTTCATATCTGCTTAAATAATACAGTGAATAGCCTTTAGAGAACCAGGCATAATGATAATCTGGTTTAATTTCTAAAGCTTTATCATAAGCAGCAATTGCCTGTTCATGTCTTTCTAAATTTTCTAATGCATCGCCTTTATTCTTCCAAGCATAATGATAGTCTGGTCGAATTTCTAGAGCTTTCTCATAAGCAGCCAGCGCCTGTTCATACCTTTCTAAATTTTCTAATGCAACGCCTTTACTATTCCAAGCATAATGATAATCTGGTTTAATTTCTAGAGCTTTTTTATAAGCAACTATTGCCTGTTCATGTCTTTCTAATTTTCTCAGTGCATCGCCTTTATTATCCCAAGCATAATAATAATCTGGTTTAATTTCTAGAGCTTTTTCATAAGCAGCTATTGCCTGTTCATATCTTTCTAATTTTCTCAGTGCATTGCCTTTACTATTCCAAGCATAATGATAATCTGGTTTAATTTCTAGAGATTTTTCATAAGCAGCTATTGCCTGTTCATATCTTTCTAAATAAAACAGTGCATCGCCTTTATTATCCCAAGCATAATGAAAGTCTTGTTTAATTTCTAGAGATTTTTCATAAGCAGCAACTGCCTGTTCATATCTTTTTAATTTTCTCAGTACATTACCTTTATTATTCCAACCATAATGATAATCTGGTTTAATTTCTAGAGATTTTTCATAAGCAGCTATTGCCTGTTCATATCTTTCTGAATTTCTCAGTGCATTGCCTTTATTATTCCAAGTATAATGAGAGTCTTGTTTAATTTCTAGAGATTTTTCATAAGCAGCTATTGCCTGTTCATATCTTTCTAAATAAAACAGTGCAACGCCTTTATTATTCCAAGCAGAATGATCGTCTGGTCGAATTTCTAGGGCTTTTTCATAAGCAGCAACTGCCTGTTCATATCTTTCTGAATTTCTCAGTGCATTGCCTTTATTATTCCAAGCATAATAATAGTCTGATTTGATTTCTAGAGCTTTATCATAAGCAGTAATTGCCTGTTCATATCTTTCTAATTTTTCTAATGCAATGCCTTTACTGAACCAAGCATAATGATAGTCTGATTTAATTTCTAGAGCTTTATCATAAGCAGCAAGCGCCTGTTCATATTTTTCTAAATTTCTCAGTGCAATGCCTTTATTATTCCAAGCTTCATAATTATTGAATTGAATTTTTAATGCTTCATCACAAGCTAATATTGCTTCTTCATTTTGCTTGAATTTTCTATCCAATAAAGCCTTTCTAACTAACAAACTAGATTTTTGTTCAATAGGAAGTCTCTCATCATCAACCAAATTTTTAATTCTCAACCACTCAAACTTACGCTCTTGTCGAGTCAGCTCTGCATAATCATCTAAATCTTTTGCACAAACATCGAAAGATTCCTGTCGTAAATATTCCTCATTCATAGGAAACAGAAATAACCCAGAACGCCAATCAAAAAAATCTGGGGCACGTTTAATCAAGTAATCTACAGCAAACCTTGGTAACAGAAACACAAAGCAAATATCAAAATCATCCCTAAATCTTTCTCGCTGCTGATTCAAATTAATCAAAACAGGAGGTACTCCCCTTCTACTAATAGAAATAATCTCATTACTATCCAAGCCCCTTTCCTTCATCTCCTCCTCATATTGATAGAGAGAATATTCCAAACCAGTCACAAACAAAACATCAATCTCTGCTAAATTTGGCAAATCTTTTACCAGATTATAAAAATTATAAGTAGTCTTATCCAAACGCAAAACATCTACCCTTTCTTGGGGAATATCCTGCCGAATTTTTTCAATAATTTCCGTTCCCTGTGGAGGCGAACATTCTACAAACAATAAACCAAAACCTTCAATAAACCTAACAACATTCAATAAATCTTGATATTCCTCTGCAAAAGTTGACTGTACATCCTCTTCCAAAACAACTTTTTCTCCCTTCATTCCAACAACTCCTTAAATTCACGAACTCCTTTAATTAAAGGATGAACATCATACCAAGTTTGCTTTTCTCCCTCCTCATCCAAGAAAGTATATTCCAGCAAACAACGATTAAACAATAAATCCCGGTGTTGCTGATTATTCAATATATTTTTAGAGCGAAAAACATCAACTAATATTTGCCATTCTTCCTGTTGAACCGATCTTTTATAAGGAAGTCTTGCCTCCGTAATAGCTCTTTGTACCACTTTGGCAGAAATCGGTAAATTACCTCCCGCACGTTTAATTACACTCTGCATTAATAACATTAAATCCCGGACATGACCCCCACTCATTAAGCAAAGTCTATCTAAAACTTCTCGACTTTCAAAAACATCCCTTTCTAAACATAAATCTGGATTAACTTCACTAACTCTTCTATCAATAATTTCCCTAATTGTAGCCACTCCCAAATCGTAAATTTCCCCCTCCGGAGTCTCCACCATAATCATTGGTAAAACCTGTGGATCGTCATATTCAACTTTGAGATTTGGTGCTTGATTAGAATAGACCATTGAAATAGGAATCGTATAAATTGTATGACAATCTAATCCCTTCAATTGAGCGCTGCGGTCTACAAAAATTTCATCGTGATTGCTACGTCCATCCGGCTGAACAATTGGTACAATTCGGTCTAAACTATCAGCAATTATTACCAACTCAGAATCAGAATCAAGCTTATTTTTACCATCACGAATAAAACTATTCAGAGCCTCAATTAAACTCTCAGTATAAGGATTAATTTTCTCTCTAATTTTTCTCCTTAAAGTCGGTTCCGCTCTAATATTTGCCGTCAGTTTAGCGTACTGATTAATTTGTGATTCAACCGCCAAACTTTCCAAAGAAATTTCCGTAGTTGCCAAATCTTTTAAATCTGCCCACCGCCCCTTTAACCAATCAAGTAAAGGCTTAGGATTAGCATCTTTCAAATGTTCTAATAAATGCCTAGTACAAGCCAACAAAATATCAGCATATTCTGTATCTTCAGGATTAATATCCTGTTCATCAGCAGCGAAATAAACAATAAAATATCCGTTATTTTCCAGGTGTTCTTTCAGTCGTAAAAGTTCCGTTGACTTACCCGCACCACGATGTCCGGCATAAAGTTGATAAGTATTATTATCAGATAACTTAATATTTTCAGCCAAATCTATAATAACATCACCATCCCCACGAACTTCCCGACAATCAACATATACAGGACTACCAGGTTTCAAAGGTTCAAAAGGCTTAAAAGCATTAAATAATCTTTTTAATAAATCTCCCTGTTTTACCATGTGTTAAAAATCTCCTGAAGTTATTAGAAGGAAGAAGGAAGAAGGAAGAAGGAGAAAGAAGAAGGAAAAAGTAAGAGGGAAAAATCTTACGTTGTCTGAATTTTAAG
>NZ_CEZPJD010000702.1:0-4169 GCF_983059655.1 Okeania sp. | reverse complement strand
GGGGAGTCGGGGAGTCGGGGAGTGGGGGAGTCGGGGAGAATTAAACATAAGAATAATTAACATTAACTTACCTCAAAGTAGTAAAAAGATTATTCGACATAAGTTAATTCCCTAATAACTGAAGTTCTAATGAAGTATAGGATTATTTTTGGAAATTGGTATAACAGGGAGAAATTATGATGAAAAATAGTCAAGTTGAGAGACGTTTATTAGTCTGTCAAAATCGCACTTGTCGGAAACAAGGTTCGGTAAGAGTATTAGCTGCTTTTCAGGAATTTGATATGACTAATATTGCCATTGAAAAAAGCGGATGTTTGGGAAAATGTGGTAATGGTCCTATGGTTTTAGTTTTGCCAGAGGAAGTTTGGTATAGTCGTGTTTTTCCTCAACAGATTTCAACAATCTTAGAAGAAAGTTTTATCGGTAGAATAACTGTGAAATGAATCTTTGATTATGAATTTTATTGTCTTAACAGTTAGTTGAATATTTGAGAAAAATAAGTCGAATAAGGAGAAGTTTTTAAATTGAGTAATTTATTTTTACAAGCGGAAGATTTTGAACGTATATTCAAAGAAAATCTAAAAATAGAGACTTATTCACAATCAATAGAAAGTCTATTTAGCGATCGCTTTTTAAGGCGTATTGATTATAAACCTTACTATCAAAGAAATTATGTTTGGGATGATGATAAAGCTTCATATTTTATTGAAAGTATACTTCTAGGAACAGAAATACCTCCTTTAATATTCTTCAAGAATGGAGAACGAACAGAAGTTATTGATGGCAGGCAAAGATTTGAAACAATAGAAAGATTTAAGAATAGTAAATTTCAATTAACTAAAAAAGGTTTATTTGCTTTAAAACAACTCTCCAAAAATACATACAAAACCATTTTTGATAATAAAGAAACTACTAGCATAATAGATTTGTTTTTAGAGGCAAAAATCAGAATAGTTGAATTTGGAATTGTTAATGAAACAAAGTTAAACTCTGTATTAGAAGATAAAATAAAAAAAGAAATATTTGCTAGATATAATTCTGGCATAACGCCTTTAAAGGCATCAGAAATTGACAATGCTGTTTATGATACCGATCCAATTTATCAGTATTTTAAAAATCGTCTGAAGCAAGACCCAGATTTTGAACAATTAATGTATGATTTGTTCTTTAAGCCAAGTAGGAATAGCACTAAAGAGAAAGATAGAGGAAAAATTTTACAATTTATTAGAAAAAATTTAGTCTTAAAAATGTTCCCGATTAAGTACTATTCTCGGAATAATAATAGGACAGAAATTTTAGGAAAATTATTTGAACATTTATCAGATAAAATTTCTGAACCAGAGGTAGAGTTACTATGTCAATCATTTATTGATAAAGTTAAAATTGTAGAATCATTCAGGCAAATCTTTATAGGACTAAAATTAAAGCATAATAGGTTAATTTTTGAATGTTTATTATGGAGCCTACTAATCTTAGAAAATGAAAATGCAAATTTATCGAGACTAAAACACAAGGATTTGCTAGAGAAAATTAGTAAAAAAATATCAAATAACTTCCCAAAATATTTTGAAGAACAGAGGATATTTTATAACACAATACAGGAGCGATATACTTTTGCAGCGAAGTTATTTGAAGAAGAGTTTAAAATTAATTTAGAAGTCTATTATGCAGGAAGTGATGAAAAAAGAAAAGAACTGAGTAAACTACGACAAACAGAGGATGAAGATACTATTACTAAACTTAACGAGCTTAAAGATTTAAGAGTAACTAAGCCAGAACCATCGCGAAATTCAATAGATGATATAGCACGGTTGATGGAACGTAAGAAATTTTTAGTTAGACCTTCTTATCAGAGGTCGGAAGTAACTAATTTACCTAAGGCATCCGCTATTATAGAAAGTATTTTATTAGGTATTAATTGACCGAATAATTAAGGTTTAAAGCCTCTCATGAGCAAGGATAAAAAAGAAAAATTTTTCATAATTAGTCAATCCTCTTCTTTTCAAGGATAGGTAATTATTCATTATTCATTATTCATTATTCATTGTTGAACACCTATTTTTATTTTTAAACGTTCAGATGGAATTTTTGAAGTCATTGATGGCCAACAAAGACTTTTAACAATATTAGGATACCTGGGAAAAGAATATGTTGATGAAGAAAATAAGAAATGTAGCACAAAAAAATCAAATTTTGCCCTAAAAAATTTACGAATTCTTAAGGAATTAAGAAATAAAAAATTCCAGGATTTAGAACTTGCATTACAAGACAAAATATTAGATTTTCAATTATTTGTTGTTGAGATAGAAGAAAGTCTAAATCTAGAATTTAATCCAGTAGACTTATTTGTTAGATTAAATAATAAGCCTTATCCTATTAAAGAAAATTCTTTTGAAATGTGGAACTCTTGGGCAGAACGTGAAGTAATTACAAAAATCAAAGACAATGTTAATGAACATCGAGAATGGTTTCATCTAAAATTAGCCAAAGACCTTGACCGGATGGAGAATGAGGAATTATATACATCTTTAGTATATTTTGAGTTTAAACAGGTTAAAGAACAAAACATAGAAAAAATTGTCAAAATATATAAACAAAATAATAGGATTAATGCTAGACTAGCGGCAATAAAAGGGGATATTAGTTCCGTATTGACAAAAGTTTCTGAACATCAGGAAGATAAGGAACTATTTATGAATAGCATTATAAAGGTGGAAAAATTTATCTCAAAAGTAAAATGTGTGTTGCTTGATGAAGATAAAGATAAAAATCAGCTAGATACATATTTAAAAAATGAATTAGATTCTATCTATAAAGCTCGCAAGGAAAGTCGTTATTTGAGAAGAACTAAACAAGATTTTTATATACTCTGGTATATACTAAATCCTCTGAATGATGAAATGGTAAGATATCATAGAAAAACAATTAAAAAGGAACTAAAAAATTTATTCTATAAAATGAAAAATAGTGAAAATAGTAACTATGATGAACATAAATTTAAAAAAGAAATAGAAAAATTTCAAAATAAGTATAAGCAAGATAAAAGAAAGATAAAATTATCTGATTCAGATAAGGAAATGTTAATCAAAAAACAAGGAAATAGATGCCCTATATCTGGAGATCCTCTGTTTATGGGTGATGAAATAGAAGTAGATCATAAAAAACCATTAGCGATAGGAGGTTTAGATTCTATTGATAACTTACAAATTACTCATAAAAATGCCAATAGAAAGAAAGGCATCAAATACAATAAGGATTAATTACAGTGCTTAATTATATTTTATCCCTCAGAGTAGCTCAGAGAAATTATAAATTGGTATAGTGTTATTTCAGTTATCAGTTAGCCTCCTGTCGGAGGAACTGCGTTAACAGTACCTCTGCAATAAGGAGGCTGGAAATAAGGAATATTCTTTTTTTTATCCCCTTAAAAAGGAAGGCTTTCGACCACAATTTTTAGGTAAAAATACAAACAACTAAATAGTTAAAATATCAATCCAAGGCCATCAAACTATGGTATAAAATTACGTTCTGTTTGTAAATTAATAGCTGGATATATCTAAATTATTGTCAGAATTGAACTAATATACCTAATGAAAGAATTAAATAAGAAGCAACAACAGGTATAATTTAAAAATACAAACAACAAAATAATTAAAATATCAATTCAGAGGATATCAAATTATGGCATACGATTACGATCTATTTGTGATAGGTGCAGGATCGGGTGGGTTAGCATCTTCAAAAAGGGCAGCATCTTATGGGGCAAAAGTAGCGATCGCTGAAAATGACCTAGTAGGAGGTACTTGCGTCATTAGAGGATGTGTCCCAAAAAAACTGATGGTTTACGGTTCCAGATTTTCCCACTTATATCAAGATGCAGTAGGCTATGGTTGGGGTGAAGTAGAACCTAGTTTTGATTGGCATAAATTAATAGATGCTGTAAACACAGAAGTTATGCGTCTGAATAAACTACATATCAATTTCCTGGAAAAAGCAGGAGTGGAATTAATAGAAGGATATGCCAAATTTATCGACCCTCATACCGTAGAAGTAGGCGATCGTAAAATCACAGCGGATAAAATCTTAATCGCTGTTGGTGGAAAAGCAGAAAAAGTCAACATTCCTGGAATTGAACATAGTATTACTTCCCGCGAAATGTTCCACCTCAA
>NZ_CEZPJD010000701.1:0-4199 GCF_983059655.1 Okeania sp. | reverse complement strand
GGCGATCGCCTAAATTAGTAGGCACTATATATAGTGTCTTTGCGTAAGTCCTGATAAATAGACATTTACTGTGATATAATAGATTTATGTTTAACTTATTAAACTATTAAAAGAGGTGGCCGATAAATTGAAATGAAATCAATAAAGACTAAACTAAAAGTTAATAATAAACAAAAAACAATACTTGCCAAACACGCAGGAGTAGCTCGTCATGCTTATAACTGGGGACTAGAAACTTGTATTTCTGAATACGAATCAACAAAAAAATTCAAGAGTGCTATCACTTTACATAAACGTTTAATTGCTGAAGTAAAAAGTAAAAACCCATGGTATTATGAAGTGTCAAAGTGTGCTCCCCAGCAGGCTTTAAGAGATTTAGAGAGGGCATTTAAAAACTTTTTGACTATTCCTAAACGTGGATTTCCGGTCTTTAATAAAAAAGGTAGAAAAGACAGTTTTTACTTAGAAGGTAGTATTAAGATTATTCAAGGAAATTACATACAACTACCAAGAATAGGAATAGTAAAAACTTATGAAATCTTACCATCTGTACCAGTAAAAAATGTGAGAATATCAAAAAAAGCAGATAGTTGGTACATCAGTTTTAAATATAATTTTGAATCCTATCCAACAGAAAAAGTAGGAGAAACTATTGGTGTAGACATAGGCATAAATACATTAGCAACCTGTTCTGATGGCAGTAAATTTGCCAATGTCAAAGCCTACAGGCAAGCCAAAAAACGATTAGTTCGTCATCAACGTGCAGTCAGTAAAAAAGTTATTGGCTCCAAAAACCGACGCAAAGCAGTAAAAAAATTAGCCAAAGTTCACAAGAAAGTTGCTGATATCAGAGTAGATGCTCTACATAAACTCACGACATGGTTAGCTAAAAACCACAGCACCATAGTAATTGAGGATTTGAATGTCAGTGGAATGTTGAAAAATCATAAATTAGCAAGTGCTATAGCAGACTGTGGATTTTATGAATTTAAGCGTCAACTTACATACAAATGTGAATGGTACGGCAGTGAATTAGTCATAGCTGATAGATTTTATCCAAGTTCTCAAATATGTTCAAACTGTGGGCATCAACAGAAAATGCCGTTGCACTTGAGAACTTATGAGTGTAGTGAATGCGGTTTGGAAGCTGACAGAGATTTTAACGCTGCTGTCAACCTGAAAAACTATGTGCATCAGTAGCTTGAGTTCCAAGCGAATTTAAGCCTGTGGAGAGAATAAGTTACAGACTGCGGTCAGTGGTTCTCACAGAAGCAGGAAGCTAGCTCCAAAGCTCATGCAATCGTGTATGGGTAAGTTTGGGTAAGTTTAGTAGAACGGTGCGACCTTCTTTGTCAAAGGTTAAACTGCGACTGAGAGTGTAGGTTTGCCCGTCTATAACGAAATCCATTGTGGCATTTTGCATCCGACCGTTACTGTCATAATTAGCTTGGACTTCGTTACCGCGACTGTCTGTCATCTTAATGGGGTTGCCTTTGTTGTCATATTCCCAGAGGGTGACTTGTCCGTCGGGAGCTACTTGACGAGTGGGTTTTCCGGTACTGTCGTATTCGTAAGTTGTGGTTAAACCATCGGTATCGGTACTTTCGAGCAGGTTGCCACGACTATCATATTTGAATGACATTGATAACCCTGTGGGAGAGACGATGGAGAGGGGTTGACCGTATTGGTTGTAGTTCATGTGGGTGATGTTGCCATCTCCGTCTTCTAGGGTCAGGATGTTCCCTTTACTGTCGTAAGTGTATTTTGTAATGACTCCATCGGGGTCAGTTTCGCTCTTGAGGTTATTGTCATTATCGTAGGTACGTTGGGTAATTCCTCCTTCTGCATCGATTTCTGTAATTATGTTGCCACGTTCGTCGTAGATATAGGTGGTGGAATTGCCTAGAGCGTCTTTGGCGGAATAATTGCAGAAAAATCAAGGGACACTTCACACCGAACTAATTTTGCTACTTATGTACTAATAATGAGAAAACCATTTTCAACTTTAATACTTTTCAGATTTTCTAATACTTTTTGAATGCTCTGTCTTTCTAAATCACTTAATTCTTCAATGGGTTTATTATAAGGAGCAAGCAAAATAAACTCTATTAAGTTATTTCCGAATAGCAGAGGATAATCTCTTCTTTCATCAGAAAAATTTACATAAGAAACGTCTACATTAAATATTGTTAAACGGTGTGTTTTTTCTTGAATAACTCCTGATTCTATTGTTATGTTAAGTTTTGTTTTGCTATAGCTATAAAGGTATTTTCTCAGTTTTAAAAGTAACATAAATGCTGAAATTCTAAGACTTTTGTGAATCAAAATGTCATCTTGAATTTCATAACTTTCAGGGAAAGTATTCACTTTTATGAAAATATTAAGTTGAGAATAATTCTCGTAGGTAGGTTGCAACAAAGAGTTTAGTTCTCGACTACTCAAAGTTAAGTCAGTTTTTCGGCCTTTTTCTGCTGTTTTAGTAAATTTTGAAACAGTTTCTATTACTTTTCTATAATCTTCTGAAGTAATTGTACTTAAATTTTCCGGTAAATCTGCTTGTAAATTTATATTATGTTGCTCAAGAAAACTAATAGTGCAATGATCTAAGTTTCCTATTGCAATCATTCGTAAATGAGACCATATTTGGTTAACAGACATTTTTGCTATTTCCTCCATTATTTTGAAACAACTATAGCATTAAATTTTAATCACCAGAAGATTTACATCATAGAGGAGACACTTCAACAAGTGCCAAATGACATCTCTAAAAATCTCTAATCAAAACTAATTTTGCTACTTATGTACTAATAATAATAAAACCATTTTCAACTTTAATACTTTTCAGATTTTCTAATACTTTTTGAATGCTCTGTCTTTCTAAATCACTTAATTCTTCAATGGGTTTATTATAAGGAGCAAGCAAAATAAACTCTATTAAATTATTTCCAAATTGCGGACGATAAGTTATTGTTTCATTAGCAAAATGAGAAACGTCCATATTAAATATTGTTAAACAGTATGTTTTTTCTTGAATAACTCCTGATTCTATTGTTATTTTAAGTTTTGTTTTGCTATAGCTATAAAGGTATTTTCTCAGTTTTAAAAGTAACATAAATGCTGAAATTCTAAGACTTTTGTGAATCAAAATGTCATCTTGAATTTCATAACTTTCAGGGAAAGTATTCACTTTTATGAAAATATTAAGTTGAGAATAATTCTCGTAGGTAGGTTGCAACAAAGAGTTTAGTTCTCGACTACTCAAAGTTAAGTCAGTTTTTCGGCCTTTTTCTGCTGTTTTAGTAAATTTTGAAACAGTTTCTATTACTTTTCTATAATCTTCTGAAGTAATTGTACTTAAATTTTCCGGTAAATCTGCTTGTAAATTTATATTATGTTGCTCAAGAAAACTAATAGTGCAATGATCTAAGCATTGTATAACAGGCATTTGCAAATAAGGCCATATTTGCTTGATAGACATTTTTGCTATTTCCTCCATTATTTTGAAACAACTATAGTATTAAATTTTAATCACTAGAAGCTTTACATTATAAAAGCTACAGAGATTAAAAGTACAATTGCATACTACAACAATTTATTGACTATTCTCAATAATAAGTAGCTATGTCATAAACTTTTTTCTTTGAAAAATTAGTTGTAGTATGTTTGTGGTGTAGAATGTAGATTCTACTGTTGAGGTCTTCTAAAAATGATAAGATGCGCCCCACAAAAATTGGAAACTCAACCTGGTATATGGAGTTGCGAGATTAGAATCAGTTGCAAAACCGTTACCTGAACCGAGTTTTAAAGAATATGCATCATTTTGCATGGGAATCCTGAAATTACCGTTGTAACCCCATAGCCATCGTATTCCGTCTAACCTAAAGTCTCCTGCTAATTCGTCAGGAGGAGTTTTCCTCTTCAGAGGAGACACTTCAACAAGAAAATCTAACGATAATTTACTTGTTGTATTTTCATTCGCCTGATCTCCTCGACCTTCGAGCCCAATACTAACTCCTGCTCCGAAACCTGAAAGTTTATATTCCCTTTCTATACTGCCGTTTTCTGCATTTACTTCTCCCTGAACAAGTAAAATATCTACAAATGGAATATGAGGACCGAGACTAGAATCCATAAGATTTAATTTTATTTCTCCAGTCCACACATCGCTAAGTCTGTCTTCTAAAATTTTGGCGATCGTA
>NZ_CEZPJD010000700.1:0-4204 GCF_983059655.1 Okeania sp. | reverse complement strand
GGCGGCGCGGGGTCTCACCGCTTGCGCCTGTCGGCGGCGCGGGGTCCGACCGCAAGCGAGCTGCCGGCGGCGCGGGGTCTGACCGCTGTTGCCAGATGAGCTGTTGCCTGCGCACAGCGCTATATATTGTATCTGACGGGTAAAACCGAAGTAATTTGGTCTGGGGATGAAATTAGTAATTATGCAGGTGCAGAGCAGCTAATTCATTTTCATCTAACAAAAGGTTATAAAGTTACAGCTAGTCTGCCCATACATTGGTCAGATCCAGAATTTTCTCCTTTTTTGGATCGGACAGGTTTTTGGTAATTTTAAACCTCCTCTCCTGCGTAAACATTCAGCCGTCAGCTATTAGCAGCTATTAATTTTAGGTAAGGTAAAAGCAACCTTTGAAATTGAGAAAGAATAAAAGTTACTGCCAAAGTCTCCGGACTAAACTTTAGAAGTAATTATTCATTACTAATTGTTGTTTGCGTAGCATCCCATAGGGAAGCGCTAACTGCTTACGCTTAAAATTTTATACTTTTCAAAATAATTGTCATAAAAAAACTTTTTTTTGAGATAGTCGCAGTAAATATTTTATGAATCTATAAATTTATTAATGACTTTAATTTTACCAATAATATTTTGATTAAATTCAGATAATTCTTGAGCAGGAATCCAATATTCTTTATGGTGTGAATCTCCTACAGTTTTAACAGAATATCTCTTGATAAATTCAGCTCTTACTTGAAATTGTGTTACATAACCAATATATCCAGATGCTGCATCTTTCGTATTCCAATCTCGTGCTATTTGCACCGCATACTCTTCATTTAGAACAGGATAAAAAAATGGTTGGAAGGGTAAACGAGGCGGAAAAGCACAATAATTACTTTTTTTGATTAATTCCATCTCCTTCTTTCCTACAGGTCTAAATAAAGTTATTATTTCTGGAACCAAGATTTCCATGAACTCCAATTTTCTACTAACTTTGCTAACTCAGAATAACCTAATGCTCTTGGATGAGCGCCATCATTTTGTATTACCTCTTGTCGCCAAATCTCTGAATCTTTTAACGGTGTAAAAACATCTAAATAAGGAATATCTAGCTGTAGACATACTCGAGCAAAATCGTCAGACAAATTAGCAATTCTCATGTTATGTTCTGCATCTTCCAGAGGAGGAGAATTGATCATTAAAACAGGAAATAGCTGCTTGGCCTTATTTAAAATCTGGTAAATATTTTCTACTGACTGATTCCTTTCTATACGAGTTTTACCTGCTTTTAAAGTCATGTCATTTGCACCAAAAGAAAAGACTACTCTACCATCAACTTCTGGTGGTAAACGACAAGAAACTTCTCTCAACCAACGATTATTAATATCAGCACTAGTATCTCTTCTAACTCCTAAATTATAATATGTAAGATCGTATCCGCGATCGCAAACTGTTTGGCAAATTCTACCCGTCCAACCCAAACATCTAGGGTCTCCCGTACCATTTACAAAAGAGTCTCCAATGAAGCAAATTCTAATTTCCATTTAATGATAAATAAAACAAATTTAAAATTTAATAGCTAATTCTAATTAATAAAGCAAGTAATTTAATCTATTCTGCTAATAGTAGATAACCCTTCTAAAATTACATGAGGAGTGTAACAAGAGCCATTCCATTCGCCATCACTTCCCAATACTGCTAATTGCTTTAATGCTGTATAAACATTGCCAGCAATCATCGTATTCTTAACTCTACCAACTATTTCACCCCTTCTTACACGATAACCAAGTTCAACATTAATAGAAAAATCACCAGAAATACCAGCACCACCACCGAGGATCTGATCGACTATAATTCCATCATCCAACATCTCGATTGATTGTTTCAGCGATCGCTCTCCTGGTTGAACTATAAAATTAAATAATTCTGGTGTAGGGTAGCTTCCCAGATCGGGGCGAAACCCATTACCAGTAGTCCCGCTACCCAATAATCTACCAGTTGTCCGGTCTGTATAAAACAATTGTAAAATGCCATTTTCAATAAATTTTATCGAGCGGGTAGGAATACCTTCATCATCAAAAGGACAACTAAAAGGCCCCTCCTCTGGTTGTTGAGAAATAGTCAATTGTTTGCTAGTAACAAGTTCCCCCAGGCGATCGCTCCAAGGAGAAGCACCTTCTAGTACCTGCTTACCATTCAAAGCTGCAGAAATTGTACTCCATAGTAAATCTGCTGCTTTAGCTGTAAACAAAATAGGTACTTTCCCCCTGGGGGGTGTCACATTTTTGTTCGCCCAATCTAATCGCTGCAAAATTCGATTTGCTACTTTCCTTGGGTCAAGGGTATTTCTCTGAATTTGGCCATCAGATATATTTAATAAGTCGTCACCTCTGACCCAATCAGTTTCTACATAGCCACTAAGGGTTGTATCTATATGATGACAATCTAGCCCTAGGGAATTAACTAAACGAGTAGATTCAATTTCGCAGTCCCATTCTCCATGACAAATCACATCTGGATAAATTTCTCGAATTAATGCGATCGCTTCTTTTCCCCAAGTTACCAGTTGTTCCACTGATATAGATATTCCTTGGTTGGGATAATATCGATTTTTCGCTTTAGAGGTTAGTTCAATATATTCTGGTTCATTAAGACTACTGATAGACAAGGCAAGTTCTACTAAAGCATTGGCTTCCACTGGCCCATGAGCAACAGCTATTCCTGGACATCCATTTCGCCAAAGTCGGAGCGCTATACCCTCTGACTGAGTGCTTTCTAGTTGCTTGAGTCGATTGCTTTCAAAAAATACGGGCCGGGAGTGCGATCGAGCTTGAAATACCTCTGCTGCCTCAGCTCCTGCTTTGGCAGCTACTTCTAGCAGTTTTTCTGCTAACTGGGTCATAAAATTCTGTTTGGGATTTATGATTTTGGACAATAAAGTTGTTAGTAGGATTTTACCAACGTCCAGTACCCAAAGCTTAACTAGATATTAATTTCTTGCAGCAACCAAAAACCAGCAAATGATTCAGATTCTGGATTTGACTGTACAGCTAGAAAATGAACTTGTTTGACTTTTGACTTTGCTTCGGAAAATCTTTTAGCTTCCTCAATAGTTGATGAATTACCCAGATTAGCTAAAATCCAACAATCATTACCTCCAGTTTCTAACAGTAGTCTAGCTGGAGGACCTGAATTAAATTTGACAAAAGCTAGCTCTAATCCTGACATCCAAGCTGCTAAAGGTTTTGCTCTAGATGAATAAATAATTAAACCTGGAATCTTTAAATCGGGTGCAAGAGCAATCGTGCCAAGGGGAAAGGCTTCTCCAAAGTCAATGTCCCACTCTGACATTTCTGCAAAAGCCTCAACATCTAAACTTACAAATGTCCATTTTTCTCCAATTAAGGCATCTGGCAGAGGCTGTGGTGCGGGACTCATGTATTGAGTTGAAGGATTTGCTCCTGCTTGATAATTGGGATAAGTGGGATAAACTTCTTCCATTCGTTGTTGTAGCCACTGGTTGAGTGCATAAGTGCGACGACTTAGAACTGCAGGAATGGCCATTTCTGCACAAGCTTTGGTAATCATGTTATTCATTTGACCACGGAAAAAGCGAATTTTTTGAGGTGCTTCTGGAGCATCAGCGATCGCTTTTTCAATGGCGCTCTTTAGCCAAATAGAGTTTACCTGTTGATTACTTGTAAACTCAGAGTAACGATACAAAGAGTCTGTAGGATGATTAATATCTAGGGGACTTTCGCATATTAAGAGTTCCCAGAGTTTTTTTTGTTTTTCATCAAGTATTGGACGACTGTAAAAGTCTAGTTCCCAAATAGTTCCCATGCCTTACTCTTAAATTGATAGTATAGTTATTTTAAGCTATGGCAGGCGTGTTAACGAAGTCAGAAGTCAGAAGTCAGAAGTTATTTTTGTAACGGGGATTTGAACAACTCTCCAAAAATATTGCGCCTTAAAAGGTGGGGCTATCAACAGTATTAAAATAATTGGACAAAGTTAAACACAATTAGACATTTATTGTGATACGCTAGATTTATGTCTAACTTATTAACTAAATATGAAACAGCAGGACTGCGCGCTTAGTGCCAACAGCTCTAATAATCATGAAATCTTTTAAAACTAAGTTAAAACTTAACAATTACCAAAAAACAATACTTGCTAAACACGCAGGAGTAGCTCGTCATGCTTATAATTGGGGATTAGCAACTTG
>NZ_CEZPJD010000699.1:0-4206 GCF_983059655.1 Okeania sp. | reverse complement strand
GTGAGTTTCCTGACTTTCTAGGTTTGATGCTCTACTGTTGCCTATGTCGCAATAGTGAAATTTTACAATTATTTTTTTGATTCTTGATTTACTAACAATTTTTCTGTGATTAGAGAAAATTCTATGTAGAGAAACAGTCAAATATTTTCTTAGGTGTGAAAATCAACTGTGAGTTTCCTGACTTTCTAGGTTTGATGCTCTACTGTTGCCTATGTCGCAATAGCAAAATTTTACAATTATTTTTTTGATTCTTGATTTACTAACAATTTTTCTGTGACTAGAGGAAATTCCCGGTAGAGAAACAGTCAAATATTTTCTTAGGTGTGAAAATCAACTGTGAGTTTCCTGACTTTCTAGGTTTGATGCTCTACTGTTGCCTATGTCGCAATAGCAAAATTTTACAATTATTTTTTCGATTCTTGATTTAATAATAATTTTTCTGTGACTAGAGAAAATTATGGGTAGAGATATAGTCAAATATTTTCTGGGATGTGAAAATCAACTGTGAGTTTCCAGACTTTCTAGGTTTGATGCTCTACTGTTGCGTATGTCGCAATAGCAAAATTTTACAATTATTTTTTCGATTCTTGATTTACTAACAATTTTTCTGTGACTAGAGGAAATTTTGTGAAGAGAGATTAGAGTCAGATATTTTCATAGTCAGTGGAAATAAAGTCTGAGTATCCTTACTCTCTAGGTTTGATGTTCTACTATTGCGTATGTCGTATGTCGCAATAGTGAAATTTAACAATTAATTTTTCGATTCTTGATTTACTACCAATTTTTCTGTGACTAGAGGAAATTCTGAATAGGGAGGGAGATAGTCAAATTATTACTTTTGACTTTTGACTTTTGAATTTTGACTTGAGATAACTTTTGACTTCAGTGAAATGACAGCCATATTGTTACAATATTTAACAACCTTTATAAAAAAAATCTAAAATTTTATGAATCTGGAAACAATATCATCTGCTACCCAAAAAGAATATTTGAATTCACATACTAAGAAATTAGACACATTAGAAATAGAGGCAATGCCAGTGACAAATATAGATATGGTTAAGTCTCAAGATTATTCAGAAGCAGTAGAAAATAATGCTCTACGCTATGACCCAGAAGCAATTACAGCTTTATACAGTAAACGCCCTTTGCAAGTGTGGAAAAGGCGCATCAGTGTTTTATGGACTTTTTTATCATTTGCTTTTAGCTTGTGGTGGGACAAAATTACAGGTAATGCCACTAAAAATGAATTAAAACGGGCAGTTAGGTTAAGAGAAATTTTGACAAATCTTGGTCCTGCTTTTATTAAAGTGGGACAAGCACTATCTACTCGACCAGATTTAGCCTCTCCCATATATTTAGAAGAGTTGGCTAAGTTACAAGACCAATTACCCCCTTTTCCTAATGAATTAGCCTATCGTTTTATAGAAGAAGAATTAGGTTTCCGTCCAGAAGAAATTTATGCAGAATTAACACCTAATCCCATTGCAGCAGCTTCCCTTGGACAAGTTTATAAAGGCAAACTTAAAACAGGCGAACAAGTAGCAGTAAAAGTACAACGTCCTGGTTTAGCGGAAAATATTGCTTTAGACATTTATATATTAAGAACACTAGCTATTTGGGCACATAAAAGTATTAAGCGACTCCGCAGTGACTTAGTAGCTATTATGGACGAGTTTGGGAATCGAATATTTGAGGAAATGGACTACACTCAAGAGGGTCGTAATGCGGAAAAATTTAAACAGCTCTACGGTCATCTTAAAGATATTTATGTTCCTAAAATTTATTGGCAATATACGGGTCGTCGTGTATTAACAATGGAGTGGATAACGGGTACTAAATTAACTAATTTGGAAGCCATCAAAGCCAAAAATATTGATGCCAAATATCTGATAGAAATTGGCGTGCAATGTTCTTTGAGACAGTTATTAGAACATGGTTTTTTTCATGCCGACCCTCATCCTGGTAATTTATTGGCTAGCCCAGAAGGTAAATTGGTTTATCTAGATTTTGGCATGATGAGTGAGGTTAAACCTTATCAGCGATATGGTTTATTAGAGGCAGTTGTACATTTGGTAAATCGTGATTTTGAATCTTTGGCTCAGGATTATATTAAGCTGGAATTTTTGACCCCTGATACTGATTTAACTCCGATTATTCCTGCTTTGGCTGGTGTGTTTAATAATGCTCTTGGTGCTAGTGTGGCAGAACTTAATTTTAAGAGTATTACAGACCAGTTATCAGCTTTAATGTATGAGTATCCATTTACTGTACCTGCTTATTATGCTTTGATTATTCGTTCTTTGGTAACTTTGGAAGGTATTGCGATTAATGTCGATCCTAATTTTAAGGTGTTGAGTAAGGCTTATCCTTATGTGGCAAAACGTTTACTAACTGACCAGGCTCCTGAGTTAAGAACTTCTCTGAAAGATTTACTTTTTAAAGATGGTGATTTTCGTTGGAATAGATTGGAAAATTTATTAAGAAATGCGAGTAATAGTGATGATTATGATATTAGCAAGGTGTTAGACCAAGCTCTAGATTTCTTATTGTCTGAACGTGGTGATTTTATTAGGGTGCGTTTAGTTGAAGAGTTAATTAATAGTCTTGACCTAGCATCCAGAAATACTTTTTCTAATGTGAGAAATAGAGTAGGTGAATTGTTGGGCATGAAGGAAGAAAAACCGACCAGAATTACATCTACAAATACTCCAGAAGAAAAAAGAGCAGAGCATATTCAACGTATTTGGCAAATTATTCAAGATACTCCTGGTTTTGATGCTATGCAGTTGGCGCAGTTGGTACCAAATTTGTTAGTTAAACCAGAAATGCAAAAGATGGGGCAAGAAGTTGCAAGTGGTTTGACTCAACGGGCGATCGCTCGTTTTGTTCGTCAAGTATTATTATCTCCAGAGCATTCTAATGGTAATGGTCATCAACCAGACGCTAAACCTCAACTTTCTTTGCCTGTTCCTAGGTAAGTTGATTAATTATTTAATAGCTAATTATTATTAGTTGTTAGTAGGAAAAGTTTATACTGGCAACTAATTTTTTTATCAAAAAATTGAGGTTTGATTGAGCTATAATACCAAATTTAATTTAATTAGTATGTAAGCATTTCCTGCGGACTGCTGCGCAAACAGCGGTCAGCTATCAGCTATCAGCTATGAGTTATTAAGTAATTATCTTGGAATAAGGCAGAAGGATTAAAAAAGAGTTGGAAAAAGTATCTTTTCATAACTGGACTTAGTATAAAATTTAAACTCCACTATACAGTAGATAAATTATATTATCGGGAATTCAACAAAGCAAAAGTGAACATTTATCAAAAATCATTCAAGCTAATTTTAGCGTAAGCATTCAGCTATTAGCGGTCAGCTATCAGCAATAAAAACCTCAAACTTAAGGGACTTCCAAATAAAAAATTATCCCATTAGCTATGAAAGTAAGGGAGTAGGGAGTAGGGAAGAAATTGAAAAAGTTAAGGGAGTAGAGATTAGCTAGTTAACGATCGAAGTACGAAAATTGGGGTAATTTATTTTCTGCTATTCCCTAAGGAGGATATTTAAAGGAATATAGACTTAAAAACTGGCTTTTACAGTAAAATTTAATTTTGAATGATCGAGCTTTTATCAAAAATTAAAAGCAATAGCTGATGGCTGATAGCTGACGGCTGAATGCTTACATTTTAGCGGGAAATACAAACATTCCTGCAATGATTAACGCTATTATTAGAGCTACCCTTCAAGCACGAAGTGATACCAAAAATAGTGATTTAACTTTTCGTCAAGTACATATTTTTCATTCTGAGCAATCATTACAAGCTTTGACAACTTCAGTAGGTTGGCAAGAAGCTATAAGCAACTATAAAATTTCTTCAACAAGTTTAGTACATCATGTCACAAAAATAGAAGATTCTAATGTTGATAGATTCAGGGATCTTGTAGAGCAACTACGAACAATTGTTAACCCTCTTGATAACCCACAAAACTATATTGACTTGACAGGTGGTATTTCATCTCTTAAGTCTATACTTGCTGTTTTTGCTTATGTGCTTGATATAGAAAATATTTATTCTTTGGAAGTAGATTTTTCTCAAGATTCAGGTACTAGAAAAAAGCAAGCTAATCTTTTTTACCATGATTTAGAAAAAGCAGGCGTAAGTATAAAATATCGCAAATTTCCTCCGATAAGAGAGTTTGATAA
>NZ_CEZPJD010000698.1:0-4214 GCF_983059655.1 Okeania sp. | reverse complement strand
AAAGATGCGTGTTTGTGTCATTGGTACTGGCTACGTTGGCTTAGTTACAGGGGTTTGTCTATCTCATACAGGACATCATGTAATTTGCGTAGACAACAACGAGGAAAAAGTTAAACTCTTAAAATCAGGACAGTCTCCAATCTACGAACCGGGGTTATCTGAACTGATGCAAGATTGCACCAAAGCAGGAACTCTAGAGTTTACATCTGACTTGAAAGCTGGGGTGGAGCATGGCGATATTTTATTTATCGCTGTTGGTACTCCCCCACTCCCTACAGGGGAAAGCGATACTCGTTATGTGGAGGCAGTGGCCAAGGGGATAGGCGCTCATTTGACTACAGGTTATAAGGTAATTGTTAATAAATCAACTGTACCTATTGGCTCTGGTGACTGGGTACGAAGAATTGTTTTAGATGGGGTTGATGAACGGAAAAAAGAGGAGGGTGGCTCCGGTACAGATATTGAAGCTGAATTTGATGTGGTTAGTAACCCAGAGTTTTTACGCGAAGGTTCCGCTATATTCGATACTTTTAATCCAGACCGCATAGTATTGGGTAGTAATAGTCAAAAGGCATTAGATATGATGTTGGAGCTTTATGCTCCTCTGGTTGAACGTAAGTATGCTGACGATCCTTCACTCCCACCAGTAGCAGTGGTAACAACAGATTTGAGTTCGGCAGAGATGATTAAGTATGCTGCTAATTCTTTCTTGGCAACTAAGATTAGCTTTGTGAATGAGATTGCTAATATTTGCGATCGCGTTGGTGCAGATGTGACTCAAGTGTCTAGGGGTATTGGTTTAGACTCCCGCATTGGTAATAAGTTTTTACAAGCTGGTATTGGTTGGGGTGGCTCTTGTTTCCCGAAAGATGTTTCTGCTTTGGTGCATACTGCTGATGACTATGGTTGTGAGGCACAGTTGTTGAAATCGGCAATTGATGTGAATAAGCGTCAACGCATGATTGCAATAGATAAGTTACAGCAAGCGTTGAAAATTCTTAAGGGTAAGACTATTGGGTTATTGGGTTTGACCTTTAAGCCTGATACTGATGATATGCGGGATGCACCTTCTCTAGATTTGATTCAGGAGTTGAACAGGTTGGGGGCAAAGGTGAAGGCTTACGATCCGATTATTTCTCAATCTGGTATGCGTCATGGTTTGACTGGTGTGGTAGTGGAAACAGATGCAGAAAGACTTGCTGATGGTTGTGATGCTTTGGTGTTGGTGACTGACTGGAAACAGTTTGAGAAATTAGATTATGCTAAAATGGTGAAGTCCATGGAGCATAATTTATTTGTTGATGGACGTAATTTCTGCGATCGTAAAGAGTTGGAAGCTGCTGGTTTTCAATATGTAGGAATTGGGCATTAAGTCGCTCTTAGTAATTAGCTTTCAGCTAGTATAATTTTCAAGAAAATATCATGTAGGAGTGTTCTACAGAGCGCTCCTAAATTTTTCACGACTCCCTATCTTCCAGATTATTCTTACAATTAATATCGTTACATTATAACTGGAGAATCTGTACAAAATGGAAGATAAATTATAGCCAGAATATGACTTAAAAAGTTTAAAAATCAGAAAAATGAGTGCTAAACGTAAAAGTTTTGGGGAAACAATAATTAAGTTAGATCCTAATGTTGCAGAAATGTTTCCTAACGCAGAGGCTGTGAATGAAGCACTGCGATTTTTAATTAGAATTACAAAAGAAAGTAAACTAAATAATAGTAATTTTATTAATTAATCAAACAATATTTTATCTTATGAGTCAAGAATTAATTGATTTAAAACGAAGTATTATGGAAGGTCGATATGATGATGCCTTAGCGATAATAGATGAATGGGAGTGGATGAGTAAAGAACAAATTTTACAAAAAATTGAAAGTTTTTTAGTTAGGTTATTAGTACATTTAATTAAAAATCAAGTTGAAGAACGTTTGACTAATTCTTGGGCAGCATCAATTAGAGATTCAGTGCTGAAGATTCAACGGTTAAATATTAAGGCTAATAAAACATCTTATTATATTAATATAGATGATTGGGAAATAGATTTAGAAAATGCTTTTAAAGATGCTATTTTTGAGGCTAGTGTGGAAGTAAAAGCAGGTATTTATAAGCCTAATCAATTACGCCAACTTGTGGATAAAGTAAAAGTTATAGATCTAGCTAATAGATTGATAAGTTTGACGTACAATTATTCAAGAGAAGGTTTGCGAGATGTGCTTGATAATGAGTTCTGTAAATTGCCTGGTGGTGAGGATTGGAATTTTAAATAGTTGGTTTTGGTGTGTTGGTTTTAATATTATATTTGTGTATAATTTCATTGGAAAATTAGTAGAATCAGTCTGTAAACTTGTTAAAGTTGTTTAATTGTAGCAATAAATGTAACTAAAATGACTGCACAAAGCTTGCTTAATCGAATTACTTATAACCCCAAACAATGTGGAGGGAGACCTTGCATTCGAGGAATGCGAATTCGTGTTTCTGATATTTTAGAGATGCTGGCAGAAAATGTTAGTAGTGGAGAAATTTTAGAAGATTTTCCAGACTTGGAAGCGGAGGATATTCAAGCTTGTTTGTTGTTTGCTTCCCGACGAACTAATATCCCTAAGTTAACAGTATGAATTTTTGGATTGATGCCCAACTTCCTCCAAATTTAGCTAATTGGTTGGTCGAAACTTTTAATGTTAATGCTACAGCTCTTAGAGATTTGGGGTTACGAGATGCTGAAGATATAGATATTTTCAATGCTGCAAGAAACCTTGGTGTAGTTATTGTTAGTAAAGACAGTGATTTTGTCGAGTTAGTTACTCGTTTAGGAACTCCTCCTCAAATTCTTTGGTTGACTTGTGGGAACGTTACTAACAGAAACCTGCGACTAATTTTGAGCAATACTTTTGCTGAAGCATTACGAATGCTAGAAGTTGGAGAAGCTATTGTGGAAATTAGTGATTAGCGATATGAATAGATTTAGCGAAATGGAAAGATAAGGATGGAATTGGCGAAATTTGAGGAGTTAATTCCAGAAATTCCTCTGGGGAAAATTAGTAAACAGGACTTACTCAAAAACGCTATATCATAGATAGTAAGGGTTAACAGCCGTTAACCCCTAAAGATTGCGTATAATTTCATTGGAAAGTTAGTAGAATCAGTCTGTACACTTATTAAAATTCTTTAATTGTAGCAGTAAATGTAACTAAGAAGAGGCGATCACTTCTTATCAAAAAGCTATTTAACTTTATCCAAATTTTTCTCTATATCGCTACAAATTAGAAAAATTACTCCAAAACCGAATCTTTAAATAAACATCTAAAAAGTATCAATAACTTTACCAAGTATTCATAAAACTACCCTAATATATAGCAATGTACGCTGGCATATTTACAAATTGCAGGAATTGTCCAATAGCTAAAATTTTTATATTATTCCTGACGGAATGCTACGCAAACAGCTTTTTATTCCCCCTATTGCCTGTTGTCTGTTGTCTGCGCGCAGGGCTATAACAATCATTTGAGGTAGGGTTCTTGGTGAAGTTATATAATTATTCCCCTGACAAATTAATTGTGTAGAACCTCCACCATCTAACATCATTACTTGACTAGCACCGAAACTTTTCAAAATTTGAGCTGCATGGGCTTGAGTTGCTTGTTTAGAAGTAAAAATTAAAATTGTTTCATTGAGGCGATCGCCATCTTTATCTTTAACTCCAATAAATGTTCTACCTGTTTTATTTTCGACTCCTTTGTCAGCATTTTCCTGTAAACCAACAATAAGATTAGGTGCTGTGGATAATTGCAATTTTTTTTGCTCAAATTTAGTAATTAATGCTCTATCATTCCAGACTTCTAGCATTAATTTTTCATCGGGAAATTCTATTTCTCCGGCATAACCATCACTAACTATAATTCCATTTGACTTGACAGGAAATGCTAACCCTGTAGAGGTGTTTTTATCGTTCCTAAAAAATTGACCATTAGTGATGCAAAATAAACTTGAATTTTCTGAAGATAAGTTAGACCATACTTGTGATATTTGCTGACGTTCAAATTGTGGATCGTTACCGCCGTAAGCTCCTTTTTTAGTACCTAAGTCTGTGATATTTCCATAGATAAAATTAATTTTTACACCTTGAGTTAAATTGACAGTTTGTACATAATCTAAATCTTTTTGATAAAGAGTTGCTCCCTGGGAATTACTAATGATTTGGAAACCAAGA
>NZ_CEZPJD010000697.1:0-4215 GCF_983059655.1 Okeania sp. | reverse complement strand
ATACAGCATATTTCAGTCAAATGATGTACAAGGTAAATGGTGAAAATCTTGATAGAGTTGCAAAGTGCTGTATTCACCCTTGAATTTACACAAACGATATAGTGCTGTGCGCAGGCAATAGGCAGTAGGGGGGGATAAAAAGCTGATGATATAAAATTTTAGCTATTGGACAGTTCCTGAAATTTGTAAATATGCCAGCGCACATTACTATACTAACGGACATGATATAATTTGATATTCTGCTTTAGCCCGCAAGATAGATATTTCATGGGCGGCATTGCATAATTGTGGGATGATTTTATAAGAGAGGATCGACTATCATCCCCGTGTCTCCGTGTCTCCGTGTCCCCGTGTCGGTCTCAATCATCCCAGTATTCAGCAACGCCATTTCATGGGCTAAAGCCCAACTACAAACAAAAACTTTAAATGACAATTATTCAACTAAAATTTGAGGATCGGATAAAGTTTCTTCTACTGGAGTTGGTGATGGTGTTGCCTCTGTTTCTGGAATCACAATTTGCTTTTTAGAAGGTTTATCAAGTTCTTCAAGTGGGGTTGAAATAGGGAAAGATTTTTTGATCAGCTTCTTAGAAGGTTTATTGAGCTGTAAACCAGAAGGTGATTCGGTTGCTTCCGGTTCTTGTGTGGGTGCGGGTGACTCAGTTGCTTCCGGTTCAGAGCTAGGAATAACTTTAGGTATAGGGTTAACTAAATTAATATCTAGCTTATAGTCAGTACTAGGTAAACCAGGTAAGGGAGTGAGAGTTATTTTATAGTCGCCATCATTGGGTAGAATTCCTTTCCAGATAGATACTTTCTCAGAAATTCCATCTACTGGTTCGCCATCTACTCCTACTAAACTCATTAATACTCCTTCTCCTGTAACTAATAAGTTCAAATTTTGCCCAAGACTGCCAGAAATTATGTAGTCAATACTTTCATTACTTTTCAAGCGACCTTCAATAGATATAGGTTCTCCTGGCAGTATATTCAGACGTTCTTGTGAAGTAATTGATGGAGATGGAATAATTACAGAGGTAGGAGTCTCTGGAATCGGAGTAGCATTAGGTTCTGGTGTAATTGTTATTTCTGGTGTGGCAGATGGTATAGGAATAGCAGGTAATGGTGATGGCAAAGTAGGTGATGGTGTTGATGTAGTTGTTGGAGATGGGGATGAAGTGGGTATTGGTGATGATGCAGGAGGAGTAAGGATCGGTACTGGTATAGGATTTATTTTCGTTGGTTGCTGAAGTTGAGGTTCTTGTTGTCTGCGCTGGAGGAAAAAATTAACTGCACTCCAGGATACTACGCCAGATAAAGCTACTAATACTGCTACTAATGCAGTTGCCACCCACTGATGATTATCAAAAAAGCTATCGTTGTTATTGGGGTTAAGGTTTTGATTTGGAGTTACTCCTACTGTTGGTTGTTGGGAAGGGGAAGGATTATTTTGTTCTTGGTTGATGGTAGGTAATTGCTGAGATTTGATATGGGGTAATCTTTCCAAAGCTTGCTCTACTTCAGTGACAGACTGGTAGCGATCGCCTGGTTGATGACTTAACATTCTATTTATAATCTCAGCTAACCCTGGACTAACTGCTACCCACCGTTGCCAATTCCAAGTTAATGTGGTTTGGTCAATTAATTGTTGGGGTTCTTTTCCCGTCAATAGTACAACTACTGTAACTGCCAAAGCATATAGATCGCTATTTGCTGTTGCTCTTCCCAGTTGAATTTGTTCCCAGGGAGCGTAACCAAATTTTCCTACATTTGTTAAAGGTGCTGCTAACTGGGAAGATTGAACTTTGGTTACGAGTTCTTTCACTACTCCAAAGTCTATCAATACTGGCATTTGATCGCTTTCTCGCCTAATAATATTGTCGGGAGATATGTCTCGATGAATTATATTAAAACTGTGAATATGAGCTAATACGGGTAAAATTTGTTGTAAAAAAGTTAGCACTTCTGCTTCTGAGAACAAACTATTTGTTATTTGACGCTCTTGCAATATACTGCGATAGGTTTTTCCCTCGATATAATCTTGCAGAAGGAATAAACGTTGATTTTCTTCAAAAATTGCTCTGAATTTGGGAATTTGGGGATGTTGAATTTGATAGAGGATAGCTGCTTCTCTAGAAAATAGTTCTTGAGATTTAGTTACTTCATAGGTATTTGTCTGTAGGGGAATAAATTCTTTGAGGGCACAACGCTCGTTAAAGCGACCTGTATCTTCTGCTAGGTAGGTACGTCCAAATCCACCTTGACCGAGAATATTAATCAAGCGATAGCGGTTTTGTAAGATAGTTCCTATAGGAATTGGTGGTTGCATAGTCATAAATTTAATTTAGTAAGAAATAGGGAATAATTTGATTTAAAAGGAATAATATGATGTCCGGATAATTAGTTATAAAAAAACTTTCTCTTTCTTCTTCTTTCTTCCCTCCTGAAACCTAGCAAAAGACTTTATTCAGCAAACTCTAATTAAGTTATTTTACTTTCACGGAGCGATTGCTAAACCTCATATTTATAATTTTTTTAGGAAGCTCTAACTAGATTTTTTGCCGAATAATTAATAATTAAATAATCCTGGTTTCAAGTCTCCCCTTTTAAAAGGAAAAAAGCGTTTGAGGGATGGCGTTTTGCTCAGAACATATAAAGCGGAGTGGCTCTGATAAGAGCGGTTCTCCTCACCATATCCAATCGACCAAGAAAAGAAATAGTATTTCCTTATATTCAATTCCGTAACGGTTTTAACTAGAGATAATTATCAATTAATGAATCGAGGTAAATTTAAGTTTACCGATAAGATTAATTCTTCGCCTAAAAGAGTTAATTTTTCGATCATAGCTAAACATAAAAACTTGATATATCCCTGGTTTTGGAAACTGACAAATAATCTGACTTTGATCTTTTAACTTATCTAAATTTTTACAAGTTTTTCTCACTTTGGTTGTAAAATTATTACTAGAAGGCAAATTCCAGAACAAAAATTGAGACTCATTTTTTCTGGTAAAAATAGCTCCAATCTTTCTGGAATAGTTTGGAGGAGTCGCAATTTTAATTAAGGCAGCTTCTCTAACATCTGTTTGATATTCAATAGGGGAAATCATTTTTAATTTTTCCACAAAAAACTGAGGCTTTAAAATTGGTTGCTTCTCAAAAGAATTAAAATTTTTAGAATTATTTAAAAGTTGCCAACCCCTTAGTGCAGGGAAATGACTGGTAATCATTGCTTCGGCAGGAATCATCAGATAGTCAGTACTATACTTATTAGAATTATTATCATCCCATGTAGTATCGACCAATTGCCAGTTACCTTCAATTTTGATTGCATTCCAGGCGTGAAGCGTCCAATCATAATTAGGTTTTAATAATCTAAAACTTTCGGGAATTAAATCTATAGGAACTAAGTCTTTACGAATTTTTCCTTTAATATAAACAACATTTAATCCAATTTCTTTCCCTAATGCTAAGAAAAGATTAGCGTAACCTTCGCAGACTCCTTTATGAGTAACAAAAACTGTTTTGGCATCTTGGGAGGGTCTTCTTCCTGTTTTCAATACATCTAAATCATAAGTAACTCTAGTAATAATATAATCATGTATTGCTTTGACTTGTAAATATGGATTTGTTTCATTTTTAGCAATGTATTTAGCAACAGATTTGATACTTTTTTCATCTTTTGAGCTTATGCTAGTAATAGCTGGATGAATTTTGCGATCGCTTCTCCAAGGCCAAGGCGATTTTACTAGAGCAGGCTTGGGTTTGTTGATTAAGTAGGTTATTAATTGGCCGGATGAAGTCTCAATTGGAGAGATATAGGCTCGATAAATTATTAATGTTGCTAAAATTAAAACTACTAAGATGTATCTGATTTTAATTTTTTTTAAACAGTTCAAATTTAAACGGATCGAATAAAATTTATTTTTTTTATTAGTTTGATAATTTCTCAGATAAATAACTAAATTGAGTAGAAATATAGGCCAAAATAAGCTATAAGAAAGCAGAAGTGAAGTAAGAGTTAGACCGCCTATATTCAGAGTAAAATCTATTTTTAGTATCAAATGAACTAATAATGAAATTAAGTTCACAGCCAAGAGAAAAACTAAAATTGTCTGCATTGTTAGTTTTCTCTTTTTTTGGTTCCTTTGATGAACAAATTGCTGAAATTCTTTTTCTAGATTGTCAACCATAAAACATAGTTATAAATAGCTA
>NZ_CEZPJD010000696.1:0-4243 GCF_983059655.1 Okeania sp. | reverse complement strand
TGTGGGGTAATTGTGAATACATCTTTTAATGTGCGGGGTGAACCAATTGTTTGTACGCCCGAAGATGCTTATAGGTGTTTTATGCGGACTGAGATGGATTATTTGGTGGTTGAAAATTTCTTGATGAGTAAGAGTGGGCAAATTCCTTGGGAAAAGGATGAGTCTTGGAAGGAAGAATTTGAATTGGATTAAAGTTAAATCAAAATTCAAAAGTTAAAATTAGTCTGTTATGGGTGGATAAGTTATATTGCCACTCAAACAGAGTAAAATTTTTAATTTTAGCTAAAACGCTAGATAGGCAGTATAAAACTATAGTCCAGCTCTAAATATAGTGTCAATACCTATCAGAATTGAGTTTGGCAATCAAAAAAGATCGATCTAGGTTCTGATCTATATCTATAATATAGTTATTAGTTAGTTAAAGACTGTAGAATATTAAGTTTAGGTGTAAGCTATATGGCCCTAGAAAAAACATTAATAAATCGTGCCACTATAGGGATGGAGATAGAACCTTACAGATCGAAAGTTTTACATCTTTCCCTAACTCAGTCAAGGAAAAGTGAGTTACGAAAGGTTGTTATCGATCTTTCTAATCTCTATAAAACTGGAGAAATTAGTGAGAGAGTTTTTGAGAAACTTATTGAATATGCCTGTCAGTCATTTGTTGAGGCCGAAGTTGAAATTAGGTTAGGTAGCTATTTAGAGCAAAAGCTTGTCAAATTGTGGTATCGTTTGTCCTCAGATGACTCTAGTTTGAAGCTTTTGGGAGTTAGTACAAAAGATGACTAAGGACGACTCTAAAGACGAAAAGCAAGTTAAGAATGAAAATTTGTCTGAAGAAATTTCATCTGGTGCTTTGTCCGAGACATCAAACAGTAGTCAAGAGGCAAAGCTACCAGGAGTTCTTGAGGATATTCTTCCAGAGGAATTTAAGGAAAGTATACCAACTAATGTTAAGAAAGTAATGGGGTTAGCCCTTTCTGTTGGAGGTCGTAGAGAGGAGTCCCCATTGATAGACCTTACTGGTAAGGTTGAACCAAGTCACATCACTCAGTTTCTCAAGAACGATGCTGCGCAGGATGAAAGAATCTTTAAGGATTCTCAGATATCAAAGAGATATACGCTTATATATGTCATTATCTTTTGCGCTCTTTTTGTATTCATTACTGTTTTTTTGGTAGATCGAAATGTGAATATCTACACAGATTTGCTGAGGACTTTTGTTATCTTTGCTGGCGGGTTCGGCAGTGGTTTCGGCTATAAAAGTTTCAAGGATAGAAATAACAAGGGCTAATGAAAACTATATCTTTAAATAAGCCAGCAGGGTGCGTTACATTTCATTAACGCACCATTTATTTTTGAATTTTTATAGTGTGAAGTCATTTACAGTTTTTCCCATATGATGAAACCATACCTAGTTTTTCGATCTTTAGTCTTTGTTTGTCTACTAATTATAACTACCACATCTATACTTTATTGGTTAGATATAGTGACAAACAAAATTTTTGTAGGAGCTAATGCAATTGTAGCTATAAGTGCTGCTTTTTTTGGCATTTTTGCAAGAAAACCTGTTGGCCAAGAAGATGTATCACTGGCTGTCGAGAAAGTCTTATTAAATTATGATAATGAGACTTTTTTAAAGCTAAAAAAGGCAAAGGAAGAAGAGAAAGAAATACGCGACTATATTGAAAATCGTAGTAACGAAATATTTTTGCTAAAGCTTAGAAGCTATCTGCTTGAGGAGATTGAAGCAAAGTACAAAGGGTCTGATTTGGCAAAATTGATTACTGACTTAGAACAGATAGAAAATCAACTTGATTCCATGCAGGTTGCTTATGGGGATACAAAGTTGCCCGAAAGGTTCAAAGAAGTTCTAAGAGATCTTAACCAACAAGACAAGGTAGATATTTATCTAGAATTGTTTGATGCCACATTGCCCTTGCGGTTTAAGGGTCTGTTTAGAACTTTATTTAGATTGTTGGCATTCTTTGTTTAAGAGAGAATCTCCAATGCGTTGAATTTAATCTTGAGGACTATCATTGATGAAAATCTATAACTCACCCCACCCAGGCGAAGTGCTGAAAGAACTCTGCATTGAACCTTTGAATCTGACAGTTACTGAGGTTGCAGAAGCTTTAGGTGTAAACCAAGAAACATTATCCGCCATCTTGAATGGTAAGGAATAGTAATTATTTTGATCGAAAATGAAATACTTTATTCATTAATTGGGATACTGCTGTTGCTCCGCTTCTGCCGTTTTAACCGGAGGAGTTGGATTTGGCATTTTGCTAAGTGTACAAGTTGGCTCAGTGATTGGGACTTGTCTAGGAGGAGTTTGGGGCTAACTACTGAAGCAGAATAATTCGACAAAGTTGGACAAGTATTAATAAATCTTGAAAATTTCCTGATTATCTGCTATAATAAATTAATTTATCTACTAAGTTATCAAAGACTTTTTTTCATGGCCTACCAATTCAAATGCAATCAATCAAGACCAAATTAAAAGTTAACAATTACCAAAAAACCATACTTGCCAAACACTCAGGTGTAGCCCGTCACGCTTATAACTGGGGATTAGCAACTTGCATCTGTGAATACGAATCAACCAAGAAACGACTGAGTGCTATCACTTTGCATAAACGTTTAGTGGCTGAAGTTAAAAGTCAAAATCCCTGGTATTATGAAGTCTCAAAATGTGCCCCTCAACAGGCATTAAGAGATTTAGAGAGGGCATTTAAAAACTTTTTAACTATTCCCAAATGTGGATTCCCTAAGTTTAAGAAAAAAGGGAAAAAAGACAGTTTCTATTTAGAAGGAAGTATTAAAATTATTCAAGGCAACTATATCAAACTACCAAGGATAGGAATAGTAAAAACATACGAAATATTACCGAATTGCAGAGTAAAAAACGTGAGAATCTCCAAACGTGCAAGTGATTGGTACATTAGTTTTAAGTATGATTATCAACCAAACCATACCCCAAAAGAAGGAGATATTATCGGTGTAGATGTTGGTATAAATGCTCTAGCAACTTGTAGCGATGGAAGAAAATTTTCTAATGTTAAAGCGTATAAGCAAGCCAAAAAACGACTAACTCGTTATCAACGGTGTGTCAGCAAAAAGAAGATTGGCTCCAAAAACAGAGCTAAAGCTGTAAAAAGACTAGCCAAAGCTCATAAAAAAGTAGCTGATATCAGAGCAGATGCACTACATAAACTAACAACATGGTTAGCTAAAAACCACAGCACCATAGTGATAGAAGATTTGAATGTAAGTGGAATGCTCAAAAACCACAAGCTAGCAAGTGCGATAGCGGACTGTGGTTTTTATGAGTTCAAACGTCAGCTTACATATAAGTGTGAGTGGTATAACAGTGTATTAGTGATAGCAGATAGATTTTATCCAAGTTCTCAACTGTGTTCTAATTGTGGGCATCAACAGAAAATGCCGTTAAATGTGAGAACTTATGAATGTGCTAACTGTGGATTTTCCTACGGAATGCTTCGCAAACAAGCTGACAGAGACTTTAACGCTGCTGTCAATTTGGCCAACTATGTGTATTAGTAGCTTGAGTTCCAAGCGATTTTAAGCCTGTGGAGAAGATAAGTTACAGACTGCGGTCAGTGGTCTTCTGTGAAACAGGAAGCTAGCTCCAAAGCTCAAAATATGTTTTGGGTAAGTTTGGATAAGTTTAGTAGAACGGAATTGTAGACAATGCGCAGACAGATATCAGTGCACAGCTATCTAGAGAGGAACTTAGTAAAATTGAGTGTATTTGTATTACTGTCATTTGGGCACTTTCACAGCATGGATTTGCTGTTGGGAAAGAAGTTGATGAATTGGTAATTGCTCGACGTTATGAGATTGTGCAAGAAGTATGTACCGCTACTAATTTTGATTGGTTATCAGCAAATAAGGAACAAATTATTGATCAGTGTGCAAAAAATCTCTCTGAACTTAATAAAATTCCCTTAGCTGATGTTGCTAATACATGATCAAATATTAACGTTGATATTGAAGTCAAGCATTTGTCCACCATTTGATTTGCCTTTATCCGGTCTAACAATTCAGTGCAGCAGACGGTAGGGGTGAATAGCTATTCGCGCCTACATTTTGACCTTTCAGCAATTTGACAGATTGACAATTTTGTGGTAATGAAAAATGGAAATTGTAGTAGGTAAGCGATCGCTCTACCCTTCCCCAAAAACTTTTTTGACTATACTTAATTCATCCAATCAAGATA
>NZ_CEZPJD010000695.1:0-4245 GCF_983059655.1 Okeania sp. | reverse complement strand
TTAGTTTACCTTTGGCTTTAGCGGGAGTTGCAGAAACTTTTTTGGGTTTATCGACAGTTCTTCTTGGGTTGGCAGGGGTGGCAATATTAGCAGGTGTGTTCTTCAGTTTCTTTTCGATACCGACTTTTGATGAGACAGGAAACAGGAGACAGGAAACAGGAGACAAGAGACAGGAGACATGGGAATGAGCGAGGAGGTAGGAGTAAGAATTGTCCCAGAATTATTATGCCCAACTATGCACCTAAAATACGCTCCATGCATGAGCATGAAGAGCTGAAACAGGCGCACTTTTGACAAAAAAAGATACAGCAGATTCCAAGTATATGAAATATATAACCCATGTGGTATTTTTTCTTAAAATACAAAGTTTTTAGGAAAGCCGTCTTCAGGCTCCTAAAAACTATAAGGGTTCAGGAAGCTGAAAAATTGACTGCCAGAATCATAAAACCCGGATGGGTATTAATTACAATTGGGTGTTAAACTATTCTGGTACATTATTGATTATGCACCTAATTTCTATACGGAATCTCCGTACCGATCTAGCACCACATCAGCATGATGTTCAAAACCAAGTCAATGTTTGGTACGCAACTGTTAAAAGTGCTGAGTGGAAAAATTTAGAAGAAGTTCGCAGAATTTATCGAGATGCTGAAGCTGTAGGAAATTTTACGGTTTTTAATATTAAAGGAAATAGTTACCGTTTGATTGTTGGAATTAATTACGAAAATCAAACTATTTACTATAAATACTTTTTAACCCATGCTGAATATGACAAGAACAAGTGGAAAGATGACCCTTACTTTTGACCAAAAATATTATCGTGATTTACTAATCAAATTTACTCCCAAAGTTATAGAAACAGAAATAGAATACGAAGCATATTTGGCAGTATTAGAAGAGTTAACTTTTGCTAAAAATCTCACCCAGGAGGAAAAAGCTCTATATAAATTGTTAGTTTTGTTAATAGAAAACTATGAAACTGAAAATTATCCGATGACACCGGTAAAGCCTTACGAAATTTTACAGCATTTAATAGTAGCAAGTGGAATTACTCAACAAGATTTAGTGGGAATTATTGGTTCTGATGAGGTAGTTTCTCAGCTTATGGATGGTAAACTTTCTTTGAATACCTGGCAGTCAAAAGCTCTAGCAGATTATTTCCAAATCTCTCCAACTATTTTTCAATAAAACTTAGGAGGCTAAAAGCATTTTAAATTTCCACATTGGAGTCATTCAATAATGTAAGCATTCAGCTATTAGCTGTCAGCTATCAGCAATAAGTCCTGCTTTTAAGGAAGAAGTTTATAATGAATATAGACTTTAACAACTTTTGTAGTAGAATTTAATTATTGCTCAATTAATACAGCTTTGAAGCCACAGCAAAAACAATAGCTGATAGCTGATAGCTGACGGCTGTTTGCGCAGCATTCCGGAGGAAATGCTTACTTCAAAATTAACGCAACTTCCTTAGCAAAATAAGTCAAAATTAAATCCGCACCAGCTCGTTTCATACTGGTTAAAGTTTCCAACATCACCTTTTTTTCATCTATCCAACCCTTCTCACCAGCAGCCTTAATCATGGCATATTCCCCACTAACGTTATAAGCAGCTACAGGTAGATTTGTTGTCTTTTTTACCTCACAAATAATATCTAAATAAGCGAGCGCCGGCTTAACCATCACCATATCTGCACCTTCGGCAATATCCAAAGCCACCTCTTTGATGGCCTCCCTAGCATTAGCAGGGTTCATTTGATAAGTCTTTTTGTCCCCAAATTTTGGCGCAGAATCCAAAGCATCCCGGAACGGGCCATAATAAGCTGAGGCATATTTAGCAGAGTAGGCAAGTATTCCCACATCGAAGTATTCAGCAGCATCCAAAGCTTTGCGAATCGCTCCAATACGACCATCCATCATATCTGAGGGAGCCACGATATCAGCACCTGCTTCAGCCTGGGATAGTGCTTGTTTGACCAAAGCTTCTACGGTGGAGTCGTTGAGAATGACTCCATTTTCGCTCACAATACCGTCGTGACCTTCGCTGGAATAGGGGTCGAGAGCTACATCAGTAATGACGACAATATCTGGTATTGTTTGTTTAATCGCTTTTACAGTTCTTTGTATTAACCCATCTGGGTTGTAGCTTTCAGTACCAACGTTGTCTTTTTTAGCTTCTTCAACTAGTGGGAATAAAGCGATCGCATTAATTCCTAAATTATAAGCATCCTCTATTTCTTTGAGCAGTAAATCTAGAGTATAGCGATAACTTCCTGGCATCGAAACAACCTCGACTTTTTGCCCTTCTCCTTCCATCACAAATAATGGATAAATTAGATCGTTGACTGTCAACTGAGTTTCCTCAACCATACGTCGCAAAGCAGGAGTGCGACGGAGACGACGGGGACGCTGTACGCCGGGAAATTCTGTGGTTAATTTTGCTTCTGTCATGGGTAGATTACTTGCTTGGTAATTACGATAATCATCATAAATCAGAAAATAACACCTAGTCAATGGAGATTAAAGAGCTACAAAAAGTCAGCAATTTCAGCAGAGAAGGGCGGAAAAATCAAGGGACAAATATATCCGACTACCTCCTCATTTTTTGGTAAAAAATTTTACCTTATTTCCCAACAACTCTATTTATATAGCGTCTTTTTGTAAGTCTTGTTAAACTCTAATTGAGGTAGTAAGTTAATTTCAATTAGGAGTAATATTTTTATGCTTGCCAAGGAAAGATTAGTCCGATTAGAAGAAACTTTAGAGATAGAATATGAGAAACTGGATGAATTTGAAAAGGAATTAGTTTTATTAGCTGCCCCGACTCAAAAATTTGAATTAAAGCAACGCATTAAACGAGATGTACTACCAGGTATTCATAAACACGAAACTGAGTATTTGAACTTGCTGAATGAAGAAGCAGGAGCGTTTGATATTCCAGAGCAACAAGCTAGCCAAGCTATTGAAGAAGTTACTCCTCGGATGAAGAAAAATAATGAGTTTCGTACTTGGCAAGAAGAACTACGCAGACAAATATATCAGTGGAATAATGCGAATAAAGATGAATCTGCATTGTTGCGAGGTGTGCAGTTAGATGTGGCGTTCAAAACTTGGTATCAGAATCGTTTCAATGATTTGGATAAGGAGGAAAGGTCTTTTATTGAACAAAGTTGGGAACTACAGCAGAGGGAAATTCAGCAGCGCAAAAGTGAAAAACAGCGGTTTACCATAGCTGTAAGTGTTCTTACTTGTCTCGGTATTGGAGTTATTGGGTTAATAGTTCTTTTAAATAGACAAACACTCTTAATAACATTTATAGTTGCTAACAAACAACACTTAGCTGGAAAGAATCTAGACAATTTTTACATACCGAAAATTAATTTCTCGCAAGCTAATCTTGTTCAAGCAAACTTATCAAATGCAAATTTAGATGGAAGTAATTTATCAAATGCTAATCTTCAAGAGGCTAGGCTATATGACACTTATGCGCCAAATGCTCAATTTCAGGGTGCTAATCTTGTTCAAGCAAACTTATCAAATGCAAATTTAAATGGCAGTAATTTATCAAATACTAATCTTCAAGAGGCTAGGCTATATGACACTCATGCGCCAAATGCTCAATTTCAGGATGCTAATCTTTCAAAAGTAGACTTATCAAATGCAAATTTAGATGGAAGTAATTTATCAAATGCTAATCTTGAAGGTGCTAAACTACACTATACTTATGCACAAAAAGCTCAATTTCAGGATGCTAATCTTTCAAAAGTAGACTTATCAAATGCTGATTTAAAGAAAGCGGATTTTTCGAGAGCTAAACTCAATGGAGCTAATTTCAGTAACGCTGATATGCAAAATGTTAATCTCCAAAATACTGACCTCTTGCAAGCTGACTTCAGGGGCGTTCAAAATCTGACTATTGAGCAAGTTAAGTCTGCTAAAAATTGGGATAAAGCTTTATATGACGAAGATTTTGCTAAAAAGTTAGGTTTGAAATAAACAACGAGTTTTAGAAAACAGCTTTGGTAGTTTTAGAAAACAAATATTCTGGAAAAATATCGGTCATGCAGTAGAGTTGGCACTAAAATGCAGCTTCTCTAGTTTTAAGCCAACCTAGTTATTTGGTATAAATATAATAGAGCTAAAAGAGAGTTTAGATGATAAAATCGCTCTTTAGGCTAATATGAATGATTTTTTAGTCTGATATTCTAGTAAGGTAACGAAATAACTATATCCCCTAAGTAAAAATGTT
>NZ_CEZPJD010000694.1:0-4249 GCF_983059655.1 Okeania sp. | reverse complement strand
CCCCTACTCCCCCGCTCCCCTACTCCTTAAAAAAGACTTTTTCAGCAAGCCCTAAGTATTCAACTGGACATGATATAACTCCCAGGAGGGGGAGATAGAATATTGAAGTAGACATCTCCAAAAATAAAAAGTAAAATCAATTATTGTACAGAGGTTATCAATTCTTTCTGCCTATTATCTATAATTTATGGAGATGTCTATTATATAACTGGATTCTATACAACAAAGAAATTCAGAAGTTATAAATTAAATTTGCTGTGACTAAATTTGAGAGCTTGAGAATGTCTTAAGCTGAAGTCAGAATAAATTCTTGCTGTACTGATAACTGATAAATGATAACTGATAACTTATAACTGATTCATTATGCTTTTAAGTATTGCTGATACCTTTATTAAACGGCCTGTATTAACAACAGTTTGTACGATTATAATAATATTAGTGGGGACAATCTCAATTCCATTGTTGCCCATTGCTCAATTACCCCAACTAGCTAATACCGAGATTCAAGTATCATCAACCTATATTGGAGCTGATGCTCAAACCACAGAAAATACAGTAACCACAATTTTAGAAAGAGAGATTAACGGTGTGGAAGACATGAAATATATGTATTCCAATACCAGTAATAGTGGTCAGACGAGTATTAACGTTGTATTCCCTAATGATGTAGACCGTAACATCGCTCAAGTTAACGTTCAAAACCGAGTATCTCAAGCAGAACCCTCCTTGCCAGACTCTATCAGACAAACTGGTGTTAAAGTAGAAGCTTCATCCCCTAATATTTTATTAGTAATTGCAACTTACTCAGAAAAAGACGAAAATGATAAATTTTACTACGGTACTGACTTTATGAGTAACTACCTCGATCTGAACGTCTTAGATCAGATCAAGCGTATTCCTGGAGTTGGTCAAGCAACAATTCTAGGGGAACGGAAATATGCAATGCGCATCTGGCTTAACCCCCAGAAAATGGCAGCTCGTGAATTAACAGCTCAAGATGTAGTTAGTGCTTTACAAGAACAAAATATTCAAGTAGGAGCAGGTAAAATTGGTCAAAACCCAGCACCACAAGATTTAGTTTACGAAATTCCTCTGAAAGCTGTTGGTAGGATGAAAAATGCCCAAGAATTTGAGGATTTAGTGCTGAAAGTAGATGAAAATGGTAGTTTGGTTAAGGTTAGAGATATAGGTAGAGCTGAACTTGGAGCCGAAAATTACGATCTTGCTGCTACATATGATGGAGATCCAACAATAGGTTTAGCCATTTATCAACTTCCCGGTAGTAATGCTCTAGAAACAGCAAATCAAGTCAAAGCCACAATGGTAGAACTCAGTGATAGTTTCCCTCCCGGATTACAATATAGTATTGCCTACGATACAACTTTGTTCGTAGAAGTATCACTGCGAGAGGTAGTTATTACTTTACTCCAAGCTATAGTTCTAGTAGTTTTGATTATCTTTATTTTTTTACAAGATTGGCGAGCTACTTTGATTCCAGCCATTGCTATTCCTGTAGCTTTGATTGGGGCAATGGCTGGCTTAAAGATGTTAAATTTTGAAATTAATACTCTGACTTTGTTTGCTTGTACCTTGGCATCGGGTCTGGTGGTGGATGATGCGATCGTGATTGTGGAGGCAGTCTCTAGTAAAATTGAACAAGGAATGAAGGCAAGGCAAGCAGCATTGGATGCGATGGAAGAACTCACTGGAGCAACGATCGCTACTTCCCTAGTATTGATGGCTGTGTTTATTCCAGTTTCATTCTTCCCTGGAACAACAGGAGTAATTTACAAACAATTTGCTTTAACTATTGCTTTTGCTGTCGCCTGTTCAACTTTTAATGCTCTGACTTTTTCTCCCAGTATGGCTGGACTGTTGCTACGGCCAAAAAAAGAAGCTACTGGACCTTTGGGTTGGCTCTTTGATAAATTTAACCAAAGTTTTGCTTGGCTACAAAATAAATACGGTAAATTAGTCAGCTTTCTTACTCGCATTAATATCATAGTCATGGGGATTTTTATTGCGGGTTTAGTTGCAACTGTTTGGATGTATGGTTTAGTTCCTAGTGGATTTATTCCCGAAGAAGACCAAGGTTATTTTATTATTATTTATCAAGCTCCTGACGGAGTTTCCCTCAATTATACTGCCAATGCTGCCAACAAAATTCAGAAAGAAATTGCGAAGATTGATGAAGTCAGATCTACTTTTGGTGCTGCGGGATTTGGTTTTGATGGTCTCAACCCCAGTCAGGGGATATTTTTCGTCTTACTTAAGCCTTGGGAAGAACGAACTTTACCACAGCAGTCTGTTTATGGCATAACCAGAAGATTAAATGGAGCGTTGCAAGGAATAAAAGAAGTGAATGCCTTTGCGGTGAATGCCCCACCAGTACAAGGACTAGGTAGTACGGGAGGTTTTGAATTTCAATTGCAAGAGCGTACTGGAAGTTTGCCTATTCAAGCATTACTCGAAAATGGTTATAGATTAATTGGAGCAGCTAATTCTCCAGAATATCCTAGCTTACAACGTGTCTACAGTCAGTTTAACGCTAATAAGCCTCAGAAGGAAATTGAAGTTTTACGCGATCGCGCTAAGTCATTAAATGTGAATGTTAATGATATATTTTCCACCTTACAAATTTATTTCGGTTCGTCTTATGTGAATGATTTTGTTTTAGGACAACGCCAGTATCGGGTTTATGCTCAAGCAGAATCTGAGTTTCGTTCTAAACCTGATGATATTAATCAACTGTATGTCCGCTCTGTTGATGGAGAAATGATTCCCCTGGGAAGTTTAGTCAGAATCAAAGATTTTGTCGGACCGGAGATTATTACCCACTATAATATTTTCCGTTCCATGAAAATTCAAGGTGGGCCTGCTCCTGGTTATAGTTCTGGACAAGCGATCGCTGCCATGGAGCGAGCTTCGGAAGAATTGTTAGACCCTGGTTTTGGTTATGCTTGGCAGGGTAGTGCGTTGGAAGAAAAATCCTCTGGTGGTGCAGCACCGATTATTTTTGGCTTGGGTTTTGTGATGGTATTTTTGGTACTAGCAGCACAATACGAAAGCTATATCGATCCTTTAATTATTATGCTCTCTGTACCACTGGCGGTGTTGGGCGCTCTGGTAGCAATTTGGTTTAGATCGAATATACTTATGGCTGGCTCTGTTTGGCCAGTAGTGACAAATGATGTGTATGCTCAGGTTGCCTTAGTGATGTTGATTGGTTTGGCTTCCAAGAACTCAATTTTGATTGTAGAATTTGCCAACCAGTTAAGGGATAAAGGTGTAAATATTACTAAAGCAGCAATTACTGCAGCAGAGCAGCGTTTTCGACCAATTCAGATGACGGCAATCTCCAGTTTGATTGGTTTCATGCCTCTAGTTATTGCTACTGGTGCAGGTTCTGGTAGTCGTTGGTCTCTTGGTACTGCAATATTTGGGGGTATGTTGTTTGGTACTCTTTTGAGTTTGTTGATTACTCCTAATTTATATATTGCTATTAAAAATTTAGAGGGATGGCTGTTGAAGGGTGAAAAACCTGAGAAGTCAGAGAGACCTGATTTGGCAAATTATGATGATGCTCATTCTAATGGATATGAATCTGTTGATGATGGTATTAAAGATAGCGATCGTGAATACGCTGTCACTGTAAATGGTTCAAATGGTTCAAATGGTTCATCTGAAAACCAAGCGAATGCTACAGAAAATACTACCTCTGATTCTGATATTGATGAAGCTGTCGGACATAAGCCACCTCAAGGTTAGATCGAGGTAATATTATAGTATCAGGAAGTAGGAAGGTAAGCATTTCCTGTTGAATGCTGCGAAAAAAGCTATCAGCTAGCTTCATACAGCGCTTTTCAAGTTGATGAACCACATCTTCACAAACAAAAACCCTGTAGGGGCGTTCCATGGAACATCCCTACTGTGGTCTACCCAAATGAAAACCGCTGTAAGGTCGGAACTGCGGATTCAGTGCTTCAGCTATGAATATAGCGCTGTGCGCAGGCAATAGGCAGTAGGTAATAGGCAGTAGGGGGGATAAAAAGCTTATTATATAAAACTTTTAGCTATTGGACAGTTCCTGAAATTTGTAAATATGCCAGCACACAAGGATACAATTTTTCTCTCTTGACGATGAATTGACTTTATATCATGTCCGGATAATTAGTGATGAAAAAACTTATCATAAGTGCTTAAACAGTAAATCTTTCTATTTTCCCTACTCCCTTACTCCCCACTCCCC
>NZ_CEZPJD010000693.1:0-4256 GCF_983059655.1 Okeania sp. | reverse complement strand
TGTCTTCTAAATTCGTAAAAGCCTTGGTCTGCTATTGACTTGGCTAGCTTATGGTTGGCTAACATTCCAGATACATTTAGGTCTTCTATCACAACAGTGCCGTGGTTCTTGGCTAAATAAGTTGTCAGTTTATGAAGTGCATCTTTACGGATATTAGCTACTCGTCTATGTTGTTTGGCTAGCTTGACTACTGCTTTGTACCAATTCCTTGAATGCTTAACTTTCCTACTTAGTTGTCGTTGTAATTTAGCCAGTCTGTTTTGCGCTTTTTTGTAAGGCTTAACACTATCGAAGACTTCACCTGTGCTGAGTGTTGCTAGTGTCTTAATTCCTAAATCTACACCTACAACTTCTGTAGTTTTTGGTGTTGAAGTTGGAGTAAATTCATAGCTGCAACTTAAATACCAGTCACCAGCTTGTTTACTGATTGTTATTTTTTTAGTTGTTGCTTCAATTGGTTCATAAGTTTTGACTATACCAATAAAAGGTAATTTGTGATTCCATCCGTTTAGTTCTATTGGCTTTCCACAATTATCTATTGTGAATGAATCAGACTTACCTTTCTTTTTAAACCTTGGGCGTTTACCTAAGCCTTGGAAGAATCTTTTAAATGCTTCACCTAAGTGTCGGAAAGCATATTGATAAACTTTAGATGAGAGGTTTTTCATCCAGGGATAGAGTGGTTTTGTGTGATTGGTAAAAACTCTCTTAGCTTACGAGCATTTGGTTTATAACCATCAACATAAGCAGCATTCCACAAACTTAAACCCCAGTTATAACACCAGCGTGAATAGCCAGCGTGTTGAGCCATCAGAGTCTTCTGTTTATTATTAAGTTTCAGCTTTGTTCTAATGGATTTCATGTATGGGTGAGTGCAGCCTGCCTAAAAGTATGTTTTTTAACGTATCATATCGTTATTCTCTGATTAAGTCAATGCTCCCAAGTCAATGTAAATTTCAACTTCAGCAAAATTAATATACAGAGGGTCATGGGTAATGCACCAGCCCTCCTTCTGTAAAGCAGATTTTACTTGATTATGAAAGGTATCTTTTGCTGCCATAGTTTGTTTATTTAAAGATGGCTTTGTTGCATAAATGCGCTGTCTTGCCAGGCAAAAATCCCAAGAAATACACGCTATTGAAAATTGAAAGTTATCTCATCTTCTGTCATTTTGTCTGTTCCTATACATTATCCCTAATTAAATGAAAGTTCCAACATCTTTTGAATAGGTTTCAATGCTGCTACTCGTGTCTCTTCAGGAATAGTAATTTCAGGTATCTGATTTTTCATCGCCAGATATAGTTTTTCTAAAGTATTCAGTCTCATATGAGGACATTCATTGCAAGCACAATTATTCATCGCTGGTGCAGGAATAAAGTTTTTACTAGGTGCATTCTTTTGCATTTGATGAATTATTCCCGGTTCAGTTGCCACAATAAATGTTTGGTTTTGGTTTTCCTGAGAATACTTTAATAAAGCAGTAGTCGAACCAATATAATTAGCATGGCGCAACACACTCGGTTCACATTCTGGATGAGCAATAATTTCAGCTTCAGGATGCTCTATTTTTAATTGCACCATCTTTTTTTCAGAAAATATCTCGTGAACAATGCAACTTCCTTCCCACAAAATTAAATCTCGTCCGGTTTGCTCCATAACATAACGACCCAGGTTACGGTCTGGGGCAAAAATTATGGGTTGGTCTGCTGGTATTTGCTTAACTATTTTCACAGAGTTGGAACTGGTGCAGATAATATCGCTCATTGCTTTAATAGCAGCAGTACAATTAATGTAAGAAACAACTATTGCATCAGGATGGACTGCTTTAAATTTGGCAAATTCTTCCGGTGGGCAACTATCGGCAAGAGAGCAACCTGCGTCTAAGTCTGGCAGAAGTACCAATTTATTAGGGTTGAGAATTTTTGCTGTTTCGGCCATGAAATGAACTCCAGCAAAAACAATGACATCTGCATCTGTTTCTGCTGCTTGTTGGGAAAGACCCAGGGAGTCTCCTATATAGTCAGCAATATCTTGAATATCGGGTTCTTGATAATAGTGAGCTAAAATAACCGCATTTAATTCCTGCTTGAGCTGGGCGATCGCTTCAAATATATCGTTAGGTATATTATCTAAAGTTTGGTTAGTTTTCAGTTGAGTGGCAAACATTATTAAATCTTTCTGTAATTTACTTATTGGTGGCAAGTTTAAGAAACTTTAATCAGTCTATTTTATGATAGATTTATTAATTATAGTAGAATTTATCAAAAATTGAATTTAGAGTTAGTTATGGGAGAAAAAAGTTAATCTTGTAGAGTAAACGAAGATAGATTCAAAAAATGGACAAGTTTATCTTTGCTGGCTTAAAGATTTTAGGTGGAAGCTACTCTGCCAGTAATTTTGAATGAAATTTAAGTAAATATATGCAATCTGTTATACCTCCAAATATAATATTAGATAACTTATTAAAAGATTGGCTGTTAGAAGATATTGGTAGGGGCGATCGCACTACTACAGGATTATTTTCAACAGACAAAATAACTCTAGGTGCAGGTTATTGGTTGGTCAAGGAGTCAGGAGTTATTGCCGGGTTGCCAATTGCAGCTAGAGTATTTCAACTTTTGGATGAAAAGGCCAACTTTTTACCTACTGTTACAGAGGGGGAATGGTGCGAGTCGGGTACTGTAATAGCTAAATTAGATGGGCCTTTAGATAGTTTCTTGACTGGGGAAAGGGTGGCCTTAAATCTGGGGATGCGTTTGAGTGGGATAGCGACTATGACTCGTAAATATGCAGATAAAATTGCCGATCTGTCGGTGCAACTGGTTGATACTCGCAAGACGACTCCAGGACTGAGAATATTAGAAAAATATGCAACTCAAGTTGGTGGGGCGAAAAATCATCGGATGGGTTTGGATGATGCGGTGATGATTAAGGATAATCATATTGCTGCTGCTGGAGGGATTGGAGAAGCGATCGCTAAGGTCAGAGAAACAATACCTTATCCTTTAACTATTGAAGTGGAGACAGAAACATTGGCAGAAGTAGAAACTGCTTTGGAGTATCAGGCAGATATTATTATGCTGGATAATATGTCTGTTGAAGTAATGCAGCAAGCAGTTAAAATGATTAGGCAAAATAATAGTCGTATTAAAATTGAAGCTTCTGGAAATATTACTTTAGAAACTATTAGAAATGTGGCTCAAACAGGTGTCGATTATGTTTCTACTAGCGCTCCTATTACTCGGTCAACTTGGTTAGATTTAAGCATGAAAATAGACAATAATATTAGAAATATAGCAGGAGGAGAAAGATGTTTGGAATAGGGAATATTCAACAATTAATAATTAATAATTAGGGTTTGCGCTCACTAAGGCTATAGAGAGAATTTTGAGGAAAGTTGGTATTGCCTTAGAAATATAAGAATTATTTGCATAAGAATACGTAGTGTTAGCCCAAAAGTCAAAGAAGGCAACACCGATACTATTACTATTAATATAGAGATATAGAGAAAAATCCAGTTGAGCCTAAAAATCAGACTCATCGCTAACCAAAACCTTTAGGTTTATTTTCCTCTAACTGTATATCTGGGAAAGACTTGCGAATTATTTGAATATCAGGCTCTACCTCAATCCACAGGCGAGCACCACCAGCTTGACTTCTATTAGGTTTATGAGGTCGGTAAACTATTTTGCAATTTCCCAGAATCTCTACTTCGTGACAACGATAATTTTTGCCTCCCTGTTTGACAGAAATAGCTGGAAGAGAAGTGCCATGGTCTCGGTTATGGTCAATTTCTTTGCGCAGCACATGGATAAAAGTATTGCCTGTACGGAATCCTTTATTCCAAGTTCCTTGAGGACCTCGACGACCAGGGGTAATTTCTGGCATTCCTCGACTATTCAAAGGAATTATCCAGAATCGTTTGACCTTTTTGGCTCCTTTGAGACGACCTTGCCTGAGAAGTAGCCTGAGTCTGGCGGTAGAAATATTGAGAAGAAAAGCTGCTTCTGTTGTACCTACTGTATCTTTCATAAACTATTCCGGAATATATAAATTTATAAGCTGAATAACTCTGGATGACTAAACCACAAAAAACTAAGTTTGGCAATAATTTTTGATTTTCAAGTATTTACCAGTATTCATTCATAGTAGGGAGGTTGATAGACAATTTTGCAACACCTCAAAGTCTAAACTAACATAACCGTTCTACTAAACTTACCCAAACTTACCCATGCACGATTGCATAAGCTTTGGAG
>NZ_CEZPJD010000692.1:0-4262 GCF_983059655.1 Okeania sp. | reverse complement strand
GGAATGAGCTAACAACAGATATAGCATTTCGGTGCGTTACGCTAGCGCTAACACACCCTACTGGACTGACTTTGTGAGCATGAAGAGCTGAAAACAGTCAAAAGTAATATCCAAATCTTGTTTTTCCTACGGAAATGCTTACCTAAATTTCACAAACATATTCGCTCCGTTGCTGAATCAATTTTGCTACTAAACCAGTCCAACCAGTTTGATGACTCGCCCCTAAACCGGCACCATTATCGCCGTGAAAATATTCATAAAACAGAATTAAATCTTGCCAGTAGGGGTCATTTTGAAATATTTCTGTGTCACCATAAACCGGGCGTTTTCCATCTTGATCTTTGAGGAAAATTTTAATTAGTCTCGCTTCAATTTCTAATGATACTTCCCATAAATTCATCATCCGACCTGAACCTGTCGGACATTCCACTAGAAAATCTTCACCTAAATAATTATGAAATCTTTGTAGAGATTCTATCATTAAATGATTAATTGGAAACCAAATTGGACCCCGCCAATTAGAATTTCCTCCAAACATTTGACTGGTAGATTCGGCAGGTTCATAATCAACTCTATATTCTTCTCCATTAGCATTAAAAATATAGGGATTTTCGGTATGAAAATGAGATAAAGAACGAATACCATAATCGCTGAAAAATTCATTTTCATCTAACATTTTTTCGAGGATGATTCGTAGACGTTCGGGACTAACAATTGCTAATAAACGTTCTGAGTCAATACCGCAAGCTTCCATACAAGCAATATTAGCACTAAGATCTATCCTATTTGCCATAAACCATTTTACCCGTTTCTGGAATTTAGGTAATCGTTGCAAAGTTTCTGAATCAATAATTGCCACAGCAAATAATGGAATTAATCCTACTATTGAACGGATTTTTATATGTATATCTTCTTTGTCTGGTTGATGGAGAACATCATAATAAAAATTATCCGTTTCATCCCAGAGTTGAGTCCCATCTGAACCTAAATGATTCATAGCATCAACTATGTAGAGAAAATGCTCGAAAAATTTACAGGCAATATCTTCATAAACATCATTTTCTTTAGCAAGTTCCAGAGCAATAGTTAACATATCTAGACAGTACATTGCCATCCAACTTGTACCGTCTGATTGTTCAATATGACCCCCGGTTGGTAGTTCCGAACTCCGGTCAAATACTCCAATATTATCTAAGCCTAAAAAGCCTCCTTCAAACACATTATTTCCCTCAACATCTTTCTGATTTACCCACCAAGTAAAGTTGAGTAAAAGTTTTTGAAATACTCTTTCGAGAAACTTGCGATCGCTACGACCATAAAGTTCTTTTTCAATTTGATAAACTCGCCAAGTTCCCCAAGCATGAACGGGAGGGTTTACATCACTAAAATTCCACTCATAAGCTGGTAATTGACCGTTGGGATGCATAAACCATTCTCTAGTTATTAAGTCTAATTGACGTTTAGCAAAATCAGGGTCAACTATTGCTAAAGGTACGGCATGAAATGCTAAATCCCAAACAGCATACCAAGGATATTCCCACTTATCAGGCATGGAAATTACATCATCATTAAATAGATGAACCCACCCATCATTTCTAATATGTTTACGGTTTTCTGATACTGGCACTTGGGAAGGGTCGCCTTTTAGCCATTCTTCAACTATATAATGATAATATTGTTTGGTCCAGAGTAGTCCTGCAAATGCTTGACGCTGAATATTACGCCATTCATCCTTCATTTTACAAGGGGAAAGACGCTGATAAAATTCATTTGCTTCTTGAATTCTGGTTTGAAAAGTTTCTTCAAATTCTGTGTCGAAAGGCTGTTTAATTTCTGGGGAATTAGCAAGTCTTAATTTAACAATTTTAGTTTCACCTGGTTCTAGTTCTAGACGATAATGTGGTGAAAATTTAGTTCCATACATCTCTGGATTAATGGCATCTTTTTGACCGTTAACTAGATAATTATTGATGCCATCTTTGGTATAAGGAGAGTCATTTTTTTCTCCAAATAAGGTTTGTTTATTAGTCTCGTTTTCCGTGAAAAATAGCTCCATTGTCTGAGGAAAATAAAACCACCTTTTTCCTAAAGTTGGATGTTCTGTTTCAATGAGACCAGGATTTATTTTTTTGAGCATGGGTTTCTGAGATTTATTATCCCAAGACCAAGTATTTCTAAACCAAAGAGTGGGTAATAAGTGTAACGTCTTAGTTTCTGAACCTCGATTATTTACTGTAATTTTAATGAGGATATCTTCTGTTGTTGCCTTAGCGTATTCGACCAAAACATCAAAATAACGATTTTCTGCAAATATTCCTGTGTCGAGTAATTCGTATTCTGAAGATTTGCGGTCGCGCTGTTGATTTTCTGCTACTAAGTCAGCGTAAGGATAAGCACTTTGAGGATATTTATAAAGTGCCTTCATGTAACTATGACTGGGAGTATTATCTAGGTAAAAATAATATTCTTTGACATCTTCCCCATGATTTCCTTGACTTCCGGTTAAACCAAAAAGTCGTTCCTTGATAATAGGGTCTTCGCCATTCCAGAGAGCGATCGCAAAGCACAGTCGTTGATGATTATCTGAAATACCACAAATACCATCTTCTCCCCATCGATAAGCACGAGAAAGAGATTGTGCGTGGGAAAAGTAATCCCAGGCGGAACCATCTTCGCTATAGTCTTCTCTTACCGTTCCCCATTGTCTCTCACTCAAGTATGGCCCCCAGCGTCTCCAATATGCTTCATGGTTGAGGTCTGCTTCTAATCTTTGTTCTTCTTGAGTAGGTAGGTTATTGTTTTGAGTATTCATCATCATTAATATTTCGGAATAGTTGAAGATATTAATTTATTATAATTTTGCTCAACTATCTGTAACAGAATATCCCGATCATCATTTAACAGATAGGTTATTGTTTTGAGCATTCATCATAATTAATGTTTCAGAACAGTTAAAAATATAAATATCAATTTATTATAATCAGGACTTACGCATGGACGCTATTAGTAGGGTGTGTTAGCGCTAGCGTAACGCACCATTACTCTATATATAGTACCTTTGCGTAAGTCCTGATAATTTTGCTCAACTATTCTGTAACAGAATATCCCGATCATCATTTAACAGATAGGTTATTGTTTTGAGCATTCATCATAATTAATGTTTCGGAACAGTTAAAAATATAAATATCAATTTATCAGGACTTACGCAGTACAGCTATATATAGCGTATAAATTTGCCATTCACCAGATTCAGCCACTATCATTAGTGCCGTTGCGTAAGTCCTGTTTATTATAATTTTGCTCAACTATTCTGTAACACAATATCCCGATCATCATTTAACAGATAGGTTATTGTTTTGAGCATTCATCATAATTAATGTTTCGGAACAGTTAAAAATATAAATATCAATTTATTATAACTTTGCTCAACTATCTGTAACAGAATATCCCGATCATCATTTAACAGAGCTGAATAAATTGTTTGGTGGGTAGGACACGGGGACACGGAGACACGGGGACGCGGAGATGGATGGATAAGAATTGATTTTCTTTTTGATTTTTGGAAATGTCTAATAATAAAGAATAAAATCAAGTATCGTACAGAAATCATCAATTATTTCTCACTACTCCCTACTCCCTTGACTCCTCTCGGTCTAAAAAGCTTGCACTTTTTAAAGGCAAAAAAAAGCTGAAACCAATATCAGTCAATGCGCATGATATTTAATCAGCAAGCCCTACTGAACTATAAAATATGGCCGAAACAGTCTATATTCATTAAAACCCCATCATGATAGCTGAATGCTTACCCTAAACCAATAGATGAATCAAAAAAATTAACTGTTCAATTGTTTAATAGGTAAACTTAAAATTGCTAAAATCTTAGACACATTTATATCTTCTGCATTTTCAATAACTAACTCCTGATTATTAATATCCACATTTTGACCAGAAAGTCTCAGAAAACGCCAGATACGACCAGTCGTAACAGCACCATAAATACTTTCAGTTGTTCTATTTCTTGCTTGGTTAAACCTCTGTGCTGCTACCATTTCCGCAATACATTGACCTAAACCTACGTTTGTACTTTCATTTTTAGCTTCAACAATTGTGATTACAGGAGCTTCTATTTCTAAAGTAAACTCTGAAGCACTCAAAATGTAGTCACAAAACCCATTTAGCCCGCTGCTAATATCGACATTAAAATCTCTGCCAGAAAACAAACTAATTTTACCATCAAATATTTCTCTAATTTCTATCAACAA
>NZ_CEZPJD010000691.1:0-4268 GCF_983059655.1 Okeania sp. | reverse complement strand
ACTCCCCCGCTCCCCTACTCCTTAAAAAAGACTTTTTCAGCAAGCCCTAATTAGTTTTTCTTGAGAGTCCCGTAACATTCTAAAAAAGTTAACAACTTCTCCATCCAGATCGTTATAGGTTTCTACAGCAGAAGGTTTTTTATTCAATAAAACTGCTGCCGAACCACCAAAAGGTTCACAGTAATGTTGCGTTTCTGGTAACAGTGGCAATAACCAATCAAGATGATTAAATTTTCCTCCATACCATCCAAAAGCTATTAACTTACTCATTCTTTAAGTGAGACTTTAATTATTATTAAACAATTAGTTTTATAGTATCAGGAATTACGCAGAACCACTATATATTGTAGGGGTTTTCATGTTGTGTAGCAAAACGGCCATTAATCTCTACAAATTCACTAATTCTATCAATTAATTAGTTGGTGAAAGTCAAGTAGGATTACATACTTTGACATTTGCTTTTGACTCTGATTTAGAAAAAAATGGTCAATCTTTTTGAGAATAATTAATCAAATGTGTTGATTGAAGTTTACAGCAGTTTTCATTTCAATAGGGACGTTGCATACAACGTCCTTACAGGGTTTTGGTTATGACGATGTGGTTCATCAAGAGCGAAAAGCGCTGTAATATTTATAGTATTTTGTTAAGTTAATCTTAAGTAAGAGATTATTTAGCTAAAGGATATGTTAAATAACTACAATATATGTAATATAGCAATTCTCACACTAATGAGGTACAGCTATCTTCTTGTCTTTTTATTCCCAGATCCAGTGTTCCCTCAAACCTAAAATTTTGTACATCATAAGTATGAGAATTGCTATGATTTTGTGTAGATGCTTATAATTTTTCTGACTACTTATTAATATAGTGTCTTTGCGTAAGTCCTGTTTGAGTTAAAGAGATGAATCAAGGCATTGAAGCAATATTGCCTCAATATCTTTAGTGGACATAAACTTTGGTACGGCATAGCTGAAAATGGCTTCCTCGTAGGCTATACTAGCAATACGCGAAATGTCCTCTTTCTGTAGCTCATGAACTACACTCGGAATATTCAAACGAGCATTCAACTTTTCAATAGAGTCAATAAACGCAGCAGCGAGTTCTTCATTTGTCATATCTGACATACCAATGTTTAATTCTTTCGCTAACTCTGCAAGTTTGTTTGTGATATTAGGTAAAGATGCTTTCAGCACTTTGGGAAGAAGAATAGCATTACCCAAACCGTGGGGTACACCATAAATTCCACCCAATTGATGGGATATCGCATGGACATATCCCAAGGAAGCGTTAGTAAATGCAATACCTGCTTGATGAGATGCTAATGCCATCGTATCCCTTGCCTGAAAATTTTCTCCGTTTTCAAAAGCGACAGGTAGACTTTCAAAGATGAGTTTTATGGCCTCAATGGCATGTCGATCCGTCTTCTTGCTTGCGTTCCTGCTAAGATAAGCTTCAACCGCATGTGTTAGGGCATCCATTCCCGTCATTGCTGTTATTGAAGGTGGCATAGTAGCCAAGAGTACCGGATCGAGCGCAGCTGCTGTTGGCACTAAATTAGGATCGACCACAAATCGTTTCCTGTGGCTTTCCTTTTCTGAGACAACGGAAGCGATAGTGACTTCTGAACCCGTTCCCGATGTTGTTGGGATAGCATAAAAAGGCAGCGGTTTTTGCTTTCCCTTCATCATGCCAACCAATTTCTCAGGGGTATTGCCATTTGTGGCAGCCATGGCAACTACTTTCGCCGCATCGATGACAGAGCCACCACCAACCGCAAGTACAGCATCAAATTGATTGGATAACCCATGCTCCAGAGCTTTGCTAACATCTTCAAAGGTAGGATCTGGGTTAATGTCATCAAACACGAAAACCGAAACGCCATCATTTTTTAGCTGGTTTATAACTGAATCAAGCTGTCCTCTTCGCTTAATGCCCGATGTTGTCATAATCAACAGCTTCTTATACTCTGCCTGCGATATTTTTTCGGCTAATGTGAGCGCTGCTTGTTTGCCTGTAAAAAGCTCTGGTTCGTAGATTTTGATGAACTTACCAAGTTTTTTGAAAGAAAACATCAATGAACGGTTTTTAATAAAATCGATAGATTTCAACATTTTTTACCTCATTTGATAATTTAATATTTGGCATTGTGCTTGTTTAGCCTAGTTAACCACTGTATTGTGGCAAACTTGTGAAACATTCAATTCATCTTCTTTGCTGATATTCTTACTTTATGTCATTCTATTCAAGATTGCTAACCCTTGATTTTTACTATTATATATTCTATTATGGAATATATAGAACGTTAATAGATTATAGATGGATCGTTTGAGGCTTTTAAAGACTTTCATTTATGTTACCGAAGCAGGGAGCTTCTCCAGCGCAGCCAGGCTTTTAGGGCAAACCCAGTCACAAGTGAGTAAAATGATCCGACGCTTGGAAGAAGAGTTTCAGGTCTCACTCTTTCACCGCACAACACGTCAAATTACGCTTACTGAAGAAGGCCAGAATCTGCTGATCCATGCAAAAGCGATAATCGAAAGGTTTAATATTGCTGAAGAGGATTTACAGGGTTATCAATCAAAGCCAAAAGGTAAAATTAGGCTTTTAACATCCAATGGAATTGGTAGATCGGTCGTTATAGAGATAATCGCAAAGTTTCTGAACCACTATCCAGATATTCAAATTGACCATGTTGTCTCCGATCAATTTATCAATTTGGTCGAGAATCAAATTGATGTCGCCATATGGTTGGGCAATTTAAAAGATAGTACTTTACGAGCAAGGAAGATCGGGCTGATCCGGCCTATTACAGCTGCCACGCCAACATATCTTAAAAAGAATGGAATGCCTAAAAAACCTGAAGACCTAATAAATCATAACTGTATCAGTTTTACACGGCTTGGACAATTCATAGGGCTGGGGAATCGCAACACATGGCAGTATCTGGATCAAGATGGAACCCCTAAAAGTATTGATATAAGAGGAAATTACCAGGTCGATCAGTCGTCGTTTATTGCAAAAGCTGCAATGCTTGATATCGGTATTTATAAAGGTCCCTCTTATTTGTTTTTTGATATGTTGAATACAGGCGAGTTGATTGAAATTCTTTCTGAATATGAGTTTGAAACATTTCCCATTTACTTGCTCTATCACGCAGGAGATTTTATTCCTTCACGGATCAAAGTATTTATGGATTTTATGAGCGATGAATTCAGGTTAAGAACATATTTATCAGAGTAATTTTTTATGCGTTTTCTTGGGCACTTCACCAAGTTAACTTTTGAGCTTCAGGGCTATCAACAGTATTAAAATAATTAGACAAAATCATACATAATTATACATTTAGTATGATATACTAGCTATATGTCTAATTTATTAACTATTAAAAGAGGTGGCCGATAAATTGAAATGACATCAATAAAGACTAAACTAAAAGTTAATAATAAACAAAAAACAATACTTGCAAAACACGCAGGAGTAGCTCGTCATGCTTATAACTGGGGACTAGAAACTTGTATTTCTGAATACGAATCAACAAAAAAACTCAAGAGTGCCATCACTTTACATAAACGTTTAATTGCTGAAGTTAAAAGTGAAAACCCATGGTATTATGAAGTATCAAAGTGTGCTCCCCAGCAAGCATCAAGAGATTTAGAGAGGGCATTTAAAAACTTTTTAACTATTCGGGGACGTGGATTTCCGGTCTTTAAGAAAAAAGGTAGAAAAGACAGTTTTTACTTGGAAGGAAGTATCAAAATTATTCAAGGAAACTACATACAATTACCAAGAATAGGAATAGTAAAAACATACGAAATCTTACCTTCTTGCAGAGTAAAAAATGTCAGAATATCAAAAAAAGCAGATAGTTGGTACATCAGTTTTAAATATGATATTGAATCCTATCCAACAGAAAAAGTTGAAGAAACTATTGGTGTAGACATAGGCATAAATACATTAGCAACCTGTTCTGATGGCAGCAAATTTGCTAATATCAAAGCCTACAGGCAAGCCAAAAAACGATTAGTTCGTTATCAACGTGCAGTCAGTAAAAAAGTTATTGGTTCCAAAAACAGACGCAAAGCAGTAAAAAAACTAGCAAAACTTCACAAAAAAGCGGATGCGACCCCGCGACGACGTCAGCTCGCTTGCGGAACGCGCACCAAGCAGTAGCCGATATCAGAGCAGATACACTACATAAACTCACAACATGGTTAGCTAAAAACCACAGCCACCTAAGTAATTGAGGACTTGAACGTAAGTGGAATGCT
>NZ_CEZPJD010000690.1:0-4270 GCF_983059655.1 Okeania sp. | reverse complement strand
AAATAATATTGCTATATAAGTTTTAGATTTTAATTTAATTATATATAAGTATTTTATACTTAATATTAAACACTTTTAATCTAGTTGTATAGATATTTTATGTTAAACTTAACTTATACATTACTGAACTGAATTTAAAAAAAGTAAAAATGTATGATTTAACTCAATTTGGACTCAGAGATATGTCTGAATGTGGGCTAGGTTTGCGCCAATTAGGAAAAGACGCTCATACGACAGAAGAAGTAAGCAATAGGATGATTAAGTATCTTTATGAAAATCTAATTAGTAAAGATAGCAAAGAAAAATCCTGCGTATTAATCCGTATGTTTCAGACTATTCCATATAAAAAACTCAGTCATGAACTACAAGAATATGCTTCTACATTATTAAATAATCAATCAGTAACTCCTAAATTAAAATGCTTAACCTTACTGAGTACTGCTGGGGAAAAATCAGAATGGAATTTACGACAAAAATCTTCTGGACACAAAGCAATTCCTTTAGTAGACAAAGCAGCAATCTCTAAAATTCCAATGATATCAAGGCTAATTCAACAATTAGGATTAGACCCTGGTCAAGTGCTAGAAGAAGACCCAAATTTATTGGCTGATTTAGAGCAAAAAATGTACAACGTATTTTATGTAGCTGATGCATTGGGTAGCCCTTATATTCCAGCTCAGAAATCATTTGTAATTCCTTTTAATATTAAATCTGTAATCGGATTTGGAGGTTTATTACCTTCAGGAAATATGTTTGTAGTTTTAATGTTTTTAAAAGTCAAAGTACCAAGAGAGACTATTGATTTATTAAAGCCATTAGCACTAAGTGTTAAGGTAGCACTTTTGCCCTTTGACCGAGGAAAAATTTTCTCATCTAGCCAAGGTAAATATCAAACAGTTAGTCAAAGCAAACTAAAAGATAAAGATAGAATTATTAAAGAGCTTCAATCAGAAAATGCCACATTAAATCAATTATTAGATGTATCAGAGAAATCCACATTAATTCAATCTGACCGTTTAGAAAAAGCAATTGCCGAACAGCAAAAAACTCTAGAAAAATTACAAACAACCCATGCCCAATTACTACACACAGAAAAAATGTCTAGCTTAGGACAAATGGTAGCTGGTGTTGCTCATGAAATTAACAATCCAATTAACTATATTCATGGAAATATTACTCCAGCTCAAGAATATGTTCAAGACATACTAGAATTGCTAGATATGTATCAGCAGGAATTTTCTCATCCTACACCAGAAATTAAAACTAAAATAGCGGAAATAGATCTTAATTTCATTAAGAAAGACCTCAATGAAATTATCAGGTCTATGGAGATAGGTACAGAAAGAATTTATGAGATAATTAAGTCAATGCGTAGCTTTTCTCGGTTTGAAAAATCCGAATTTAAACAAGTTGATGTTTGTGAAGCAATAGATAGTACATTGATGCTTTTAGATAGCCGGATAAAAGCAACAACTTCTTCCCCAAAAATTAGGCTTATAAAAGAATATCAAGAATTACCATTAGTGGATTTTTATGCTGGTCAACTTCATCAGGTATTGATGAATATTTTTAGTAATGCTATTGATGCGTTGGATGAATATAATGAACAACACACGCCAGAAGAAGTCAGGAAAAATCCGAGTCAAATTAAAGTTTGTACTAAAATTTTAAATAAAGAGTGGGTAGTAATCTCAATTGCAGATAATGGTTTAGGTATGGCTGAAGAAGTTAGCAAAAAACTATTTGACTCTTTCTTTACAACTAAATCTTCAGGAAAAGGAACTGGATTAGGGTTATATATTAGTTATCAAATTGTTGTGGAAAAACATGGCGGAAAACTATTGTGTTATTCTCAACCAGGAAAGGGAGCAGAGTTTATAATTCACATTCCTATTAGGCAGAAAGTTAGTCAAGTAGTGAGAAAGTAGGGCAGAAGGCAGAAGGAAATATTGATTCAAACAAGATAAGTTTTTCGGTATTAGTTATTTGAACTTAGAAACTGCACTATCAAAAGCTCCGTGTAAATCATTCCAAGCCTTTTCAAAACCAACTTTTACATCTTTCCATGCTTGTTCGCTTGAATTTTGTAGTTCCTGAAATTTAACCTTTACTGCATCACGTTTAGTAGACAATTCTTCTATCTTTTTGTAATAATTAATCGCCACATCAGCTTTGGCTTGTTTAGCTTTAGCTTTCATTTCATCAATTTGAGCATTAAGTTTATCAATTTGAGCTTTTGTTTTAGCTTCGTATGCTTGTTTTGTTTCTTCTATATCAGTCATAATGTTGATTCTATAAATTTAATTAACAACTATTTTCTGATAACAGAATAGACTAATACTTTGATTTTTTAGACAGATTTAACAGTTAACTAATTACTAGTGCTGCTACACGGAAGTCAAAACTCAAAACTCAAAAGTATTGATTAGTAAGGCTTTTAGAGTTTTGTCAATGGTTAGTTATTCCTGCCATCCTGCACTAGGAAAACAATCTTTGATTAGTTGACTGGCTTACTCATAATCTGAGCTAATAAATATTGTCTATATTGATTTATATACTATTTTAAAAATTGCTTAGGTTTTTGTCAATAATACATAATACTAATTTGATAAATGTTTTTTACAAATAGTAGAAGTAAGAAGGAGTAATACCAAATTCAAAAAAGGCAGTTACATCTTAATTTGTCATTTATTCCTAAAAGAAAAAATTATAAATTCCATAAATTTAAAAAATTTCACCTTTTTTCCTCTTTTTTATGATGTTTTTCTTTCCCTGTTCCCTATGTAGTCACTGTAGCAATATTTTATGAAATTGGTATAAATATGTAAGTATTCAGCTGTCAGCTATTAGCTATCAGCTATTAATGTTGAGGAAGATAAAAGCAACCTTTAAAATTGAGTAAAATTGAGAAATAATAAAAGTTACTACCAAAGTCCCCTTCCTCAACCTTAGAAGTAATGACTCGTTACTAATTGCTGACTGCTGACTGCTAATAGCTGAATGCTTACGTAAATATTAAGGATAAAAAACTATAGCCTTTTCATTTGAAATTCGGAAACAGAGTCTTGCTCAAAAGATAACAGGGGACTGTCAAGAAGAAAAAACACTATTAAATAGTAGCTTTGCACAATAATTAATGGATACTCAAGACAGGATTTTTTGATTAGAAAAAAGCTCAATCTAGATTTACATCTCATTTGAAAACACTATATAGAAATAATTATCTAAAGTTAAATGGAGCTACTATTTTTAATCATATTTAATCTAGATGCACTTTTTATAGCATTCTTTTTTTTAACTGGTATAAGGAACTAGCAAAAAAATAGACTACCAGCTAATTGATACAGTAGAGATTGCTACTCTGCGAGAAGGCTTTCCTTACGGAATGCTATCGCAAACGCCTACGACTGGATTGACTATTTTCCGATTGAGCTTGAGTCTAATATTATAGCCTCGCAATGACAGCCACAGAACTTTTTATACACTAATAATTCGCTACTTTATTATCAGAATTAAGTTGCAAATCCCTAACAATATATCAAGATTTACTGGGTGCATCTCAATTAAGAAATAAGTAATTATGCTCAATAATTGTAAAGACTTAAACACAAAGTAAATTTTGGGGTGCATCCCATATTTTATTTGCCAAAATACTTTTTTGCTATTCCCTATTCCTTAAAAGCGATAAATTTTTTGCTTTATTCACGCATTGAGATTTACCCGATTTATTTTCTTCAACTTCTAAATAAATTAAACTGCCTTAATATTAAATAATTTAGCTTTATTCCTATAAGTGTTGTGCTTTTAATGATAACATTAAAATTTGGGTTATTTTTAAATATTTCTATAGTGATATTGCTCTAGAGTCTATAGTCGTTTAACTTAAGGATGAGACACTTTTTTAGCTCAAACTCTTTCGTAGTCAAAAACTCTCGTTTCAATCTAAACTGAAATGACTATAACTATAAGTAGATAAAATATAGTATTCTTCTAAGGTTGGTGTAGAAAATATGGGTACATCTCAATTAAGTAATAAGTAATTATGCTCAAGAAGTTTAAATACTCAAATACAAAGTAAATTTTGGGGTGCATCCCATATTTTATTTGCCAAAATACTTTTTTGCTATTCTTTAATTCCTTATTTCCTATTCCTTGTTCCCTAAAAGCGATAAATTTTTGGTTTTCTTCAAAATTGATATGCACTCGAAAATATCTTATAAAAAGCAATATGGTTCAATAATTGATAATTGATAATTGATAATTGATAATT
>NZ_CEZPJD010000689.1:0-4277 GCF_983059655.1 Okeania sp. | reverse complement strand
GACCAAATTGGTAGTCAGTTAAATAATATCAACTTTGCTGATCGTCAATTCATAAATCCTCAATTAATACTTGATTGACCTCATTTTTATATACGCATCAAAGCAGAGGTCAGCCTTCTTAGAAATTCACGTCACAGGAAAGATATTTTGGCAAAAATCAAATTAATCTTAGTTCTGATAAGCGGAACTAAGTACTTATCAATTACTAACTATCTTTCAACTAGCTGAAGATTGCCTCGAAAAATCATCAAATATAAAAATCTACAATATAAATCACTAAATTTAGTTCTAGCAAACTACAGACTTAAATTCCTAAAAAGTCCCATAATTTTCTGGTGAAAATTGATGTGCATAATTATCCAATTAGATAATTAGATAAAATGTCAGCTTATTTGCAGAGTTAACTAAAAATATAGATTTTTTATTTAAATTTTTACCTCTAGACAAAGAACAAATTAGGGAGAATCCGGGAATCATGACAATATTTACATATTAACTAGGTAATTATTTTAGAGGTAAAATTAATCTCTAATCCTAGCTAATTACAATTCCTCGGCTTCTCCATTCCACTTATTCTTCTATCTGTGAGCCATTACCATTAGTCTCATCGACTTTCTCATCTTCTACTTGAATCAAATGAATGTGTTTGTATCCTAGCTTTATTTCAAATTCATCTCCTGGTTTTAATCCCATAGATGTAGTATAAGTTGCTCCTATGACAATTTGGCCATTTCTATGAACGCTAACTCGATAAGTTGGTTCTCTACCACGCCCATCTTTACTACCATCAGGATCTAAATCAACTCCTTTTGCTGCTAGAACTGCATCATAAAAATCTGTGAGATTAACACGAGTTTCTTCATTTTTTGTAACTGTGTAATATCCACAGCGTTTAGCAGTTTCCCTTCGTGGTAAGTGAGCAAATTCTTTTACCTTTTGAAGCAAGATTTTTCCTGTTAATGGAGTTTCTGGATTCTCAACCATAGTTCTTAATAATTCTCCTTCTCTTCATAATATAGTAAATCAATTTTACTGGAAATTGTTAGGCTTATTAAAAATATATCCTGAAATTTATCAATTGTGCAAAAAAAAATTTTACTAAGCCTTAAGGCCACTAATATTTGAGTAGATAATCTAGATTTCCATAGTGTGGAACTTAAGCATTCTTGTTACTCTGAAATTCTCTCCTAATTTTCAAGATTTTTTATTCTATTAGGCTATATAGTGATTATTTTTGTACAAAATTATTTGAGGAGGGAGGAGGAAAGAAAAATGTTACGGATGTATAGTAAATTATTTAATCAGTTAGTTGAATTTACCAGCCGGATTTTTTGAAAATGAATCGGTCATTCTAAGTATCTGGATATCTGGAATTTGCTCTATAAATTTATGGCCTAACTTTAAGTAGTGATTGAAAATATTTGCTAAAATTGCTATTTATGAATACAATTTTAATAGGTAGTAGTTGGGCGATCGTGTCAATTGGTAAATGTAGTAACTTTGTTGTAGTACCCATTTGTATCTTTGGTAAATATTGAGTTTTTTTGATCGGAGTCTGAAGTAAGGAAAATGTGGGTTAGGCAATACGGGAAAATTAAATTTGAGGGGTGATTTTTTATCAAAACAGATACTTAAAAGACTTGCTAATGGTAATTATATAGATTTCATATAATTTTTGATTGAATACTTAATAAATAAGGGAGTAGAGATTTAGGCAGTAGCGAGAATTAAAGAGATTTGCCGTCTAAGCAAGAGGAACCATTTTTTCACGATCGCTATTAAACGGAAATGATATGAAATGGGTTGGATTCTATACAAATAAATAGGGTTTGCGCTTCACTAGTCTTTTTTTTTTCAGAGGAGGAATCAGAATCCAGGAGGAATGAGAATCATAGAAGAAGTAACCAGAAGAATCTTCCCTTGATTTTCTAACCCTATTTTGCCCAAAATACGCTCCTAATTGAACTGGAACTACCTAAAAGCTGATACTCCCTTAGTACCTGCAAAGGTTTTAGACTTTGCCAGTAAACACTTTGATATTTAATCAGCAAGCCCTAAATACTGCTAGTTGTGCATAGTTAAATGGTAGAGAAGGAAGAAGTATAAATGCTTAATATCATGTCCGGTTGAATACTTATAAATCAACGACGGAACCCTCAGGTAAGAAAATCATCGGTAGGGTGACGTACAGGAGAACCGAATCAGGAAAAGGAAAGTTTTTTATTTAGCTGGCGCACAGCACACGTTAAAGAAGCACTCAGCGTTCATCTTTGACGCTGCGCGACATGGAAAGCACAGCATTCCGTATCGAAAACGCGGAGTGTGCGGAGTTCGTTTACAGGCGCACAACTACGTTAATATGTAAAAGGTTCTGGACTGGCATTGTAGCTTTTTCGACGATACCACAGTCATGCCAAGCTCCTGTAGCTTCAATATCTTTATCATCAAGAATGCCGAACAACACGATCGCGGGAATTCCTAAATCATATACTTCTTTAGCTTCCTCAACTATTTTGTCTATTAGACATCTCCAAAAATCAAAAATAAAGTCAATTCTTATCCATAAATTATTAATAAATCAAAAATAAAATCAATTCTTATCCATAAATTATCAATTATTTCTCCCTACTGCTTACTGCCTCTTTTTTGGAGATGTCTATTGATAGTTGATAAACCCTAGGCATTGATTTCACTTCTTTGGATACACTTTCTCCTGGTACAGCAAAAAGAGGATAGACTCAGATCGTTAGTATTAACTATATTTTCTCATACCATACAACGTAGCTGGGGATGGTTACGAAGACGGCGAGGGCGATGTACTGGAAACATATTTTTTTCTATTATATAGAACTACATTCTTGATTCAGGAAAAGTTTATGGGATCTCTATCTAAAATTTAATACTCAAATAACAATTCTTTATATTTAATATGGCCAATAGATCTGAATTACATTACTAATTAATAAATTTTGATATAATATTAAATTTTTTACAAGTTATTTTGCCAATGCTCAAAAAAATAAAAACTATAAAACAAAATGTTAAATATTACCAAAATTCAAATTTAGTACTAAAATGCAGCAAAAGTTAAAATTTTTACTACTAAAATTACTTAGGAGTTAATATTATGAATGAATCGGCACCTGTGCCAATAGGAATTGTAGGTGCTTCTGGCTATGGCGGGGTGCAACTTGTCAAACTGCTTGAGGATCATCCAAAGGCTAAGGTTGTTTACTTGGGGGGTGACAGCAGTGCGGGGAAACCTTTTTCTTCAATCTACCCTCACTTGGAGCATTCTGTAGATTTAATGGTAGAGTCAATAGATTTGGACAAGATAGCCAGCAAATGTCAGGTAGTCTTCCTTTCTCTTCCCAATGGTTTAGCTTGGAAGATGGCACCAACTCTATTGGAGAAGGGATGCAAAGTCTTGGACTTATCGGCTGACTATCGATTTTCTAATCTAGAAACTTATCAATCTTGGTATGGTGGGGAACGTACAGACAAAAAAATAGCTGCTACAGCTGTCTACGGTTTACCAGAATTGTATCGCGATCGCATTGCCAATGCTCAACTTATAGGTTGCCCTGGTTGCTACGTCACGGCTAGTCTTTTAGCACTTTCTCCACTATTTAAACAGGGTTTGATAGTACCGGACACTGCAATTATTGATGCGAAGTCAGGGACTTCTGGAGGTGGTCGCAAAGCAGCTATTAATATGTTACTAGCTGAGGCGGATAATTCTATAGGTGCTTATGGAGTAGCTAGTCATCGACATACTCCAGAGATTGAACAAATTTGTGGTAACTTGGCTGGTTATGATGTGAAAGTGCAATTTACTCCTCATCTGATGCCAATGGTACGGGGAATATTAGCTACAGTTTATGGTACTCTCCGAGATCCTGGCTTAGTGCGAGAAGATTTGCTGACTATTTACAATGCTTTTTATCGTAATTGCCCTTGGGTAAAAGTATTACCTAGTGGTACTTATCCTAAAACTAAATGGGCTTGTGGCACTAATCTCTGTTATCTCGGTATTGAGGTGGATCACCGTACTGATAGAGTGATTATTATGTCGGCTATTGATAATTTGATTAAAGGTCAAGCTGGTCAGGGTATTCAATGTATGAATTTGATGATGGGTTGGGAAGAAACCCTGGGATTACCCCAGTTAAGCTTTTATCCCTAATAATATAGCGCTATACGCTAGGGAACAGGGAATAGGGAACAGGGAACAGAGAACTGTTAAAGGATTTTAGGATTGAAAAATGTCCTAATAT
>NZ_CEZPJD010000688.1:0-4278 GCF_983059655.1 Okeania sp. | reverse complement strand
TATAATATTAATTATCAAATAAAAAAATGCTACAAAAAGGAAATTATAAATTTATGTCTAGTAAGTAATTTATCCAATCCTAGAAACCACCTATCTCTAATCCTTTTAATCATTTTTTCCTAAATTCAAGTCTCAATAGAAACTGTAGCTACACCTGCATAATCTCCTGTATTTGTCTTACCAACTATATAAATATCTTTTCTAACCTCACCCAGCTTATAAACCTTTAAATCGGTCAAACATTGCTTCATCATACTGACAAGTTTCTTATATTTCCTTACCACTTCAGCCTCTTGTGCATTATGCCAATCTTTTTCTGTAATAACCACTCTAAAAAAAACTTCAAATTCTATTACTTTAACTGTAGTCTCTAAAGAATGTTTAGTAATTTTCAAAACAATTTCATCATTTAATGAAATTCCCTTTCCAAATTCCCAAATAAAAACTTCAAAAGGATAATCAGATTCACTCATCCATAGCAAACCTTTTACCAGTTCATCTAATTGCTCAAAAATTTCTAAATTAGTTAAAGTCATTGTAATTAATACTAAAATTACTAAGAAATTTATGGACTATTGAGGTGAAATATCTAATACTCTTTTACCGTAAGCAGTCAGCTATCAGCTATCAGCAATTAGCAATTAGCAATTAGTAATTACCTCTTAAGTTTAGTCTGGGGACTTTGCCAGTAACTTTTATTCTTGAAAAAGAATAAAGGTTGCTTTTATCTTCCTCAAAATTAATAGCTGATAGCTAATAGCTGACGGCTGTTTGCGCAGCATTCCGCAGGAAATGCTTACCTTTTACCTCCACAACTTTCCACAATTTTATCATCCCTCCATCTAACCATCAATTTTTTTTAATTATGCTCCTTATGGTGTTTAAAATTAAAGCTCAGTTCTGCCAAAAAACTATTTATTATTCCCAGATGTTTGAAACATAATTATATTAACTCCCAACAACTAACTTTTAATATATTTTGATGATTAGGCGATTGCTAAAATAATTTATTTGATTGTTTTTGTATCACCTTTAGCTTTCAAAATCACAAAAATTAGCCAATTTTTAAATAAGAAGTCAAGAGTAGAATGTTGTAACTTTTAATTTTTTGCTTACTTTCTAGAATTTTTCTGAAATTTTGAGGCACTCTCAGAATTACCTTCTCGCCCTTGACCAAAAAGTAAGGTCAATAGCCTCCCCTTTTAAGCTATCCCTTACCCATAAGTCTTGAAACCCTTGTAAGGAAGCAGGGGAGAAGGGAACAGGGGAGAAAGGAGAAAAAATCATATTAGCTAAGTAAAACTACTGCAGTTATCAAAAAAAATGTACGGAAAAATACATTTTTTCTCCCGAAAAAGCTGAACTAATACTTATTCATAACTCGTCTATAATGTCTACGCTTTATGTTAAGAAAGATGTGGGTAATGGATAGCCTTTTAAGGGAATGAAAAAAAATCAACTTCAGTATTTTCATTGCCTCCTAACTTTAGATTTGAGGTGCTGATAACTGGTAACTGATAACTGATAACTGAAATGACTTGCCCGAAGCAATATGAGGTTGTCTAAAATACACTTGTAAACTACTTAAATCATCACCAGTAGAGGAAACATTTATGACAATGACTATGGTTGAAAAAATCCTGGCCAAAGCATCAGGAAAATCTACCGTTACCCCAGGAGAAAATATTTGGATCGACGTAGACGTACTAATGACCCATGATGTATGTGGCCCTGGTACTATTGGCATCTTTAAAAAAGAATTTGGTGAAAATGCCCGAGTTTGGGACCGGGAAAAAATCGTTCTCATCCCAGACCACTATATTTTCACCTCCGACAAACGAGCTAACCGTAATGTAGATATCTTGCGAGACTTTGCCCAAGAACAAAACATCAAATACTTTTACGACATTACAGATCGCTCAGACTTCAAAGCTAACCCCGACTACAAAGGAGTTTGCCATGTTGCCCTCGCCCAAGAAGGGCACACCCGTCCAGGGGAAGTTTTATTTGGCACAGACTCCCATACTTGTAATGCAGGTGCTTTTGGACAATTTGCTACAGGTATCGGCAATACCGACGCTGCCTTTATCTTTGGTACTGGCAAACTTTTGGTAAAAGTGCCAGCAACTATGCGGTTTGTCTTGAATGGGGAAATGCCGGACTATTTATTGGCCAAAGATTTAATACTGCAAATTATTGGAGATATTTCTGTTTCCGGCGCTACTTATAGAACAATGGAATTTGCTGGCGAGACTGTGAAACAGATGACAATGGAAGAACGAATGACCCTTTGCAATATGGTCATTGAAGCAGGTGGTAAAAATGGAGTTATTGCTGCCGATGAAACTACTTTTAAATATTTGCAAGGTCGAACAGATAAAACATTTGAGTCATTTCAGACAGATGAAAATGCGACATTTTATAGCGCTCGCTCCTACGATGTGACAAAATTAGAACCTGTAGTGGCCAAACCCCACTCTCCAGATAATAAGGAACTTGCTCGTAATTGTCAGGATGTTAAAATTAACCGAGTTTATATTGGTTCTTGTACAGGTGGAAAAACTTCTGACTTTCTTCATGCAGCTAAACTTATTAAAGGTCATCAGGTGAAAGTTCCCACCTATTTAGTACCAGCAACTCAGAAAGTTTATGAGGATTTATTTAGTTTAAAACATGATGGAAAAACCCTCTCAGAAATATTTTTAGATGCTGGTTGTATTGAACCTGCTGCTCCCTCTTGTGCTGCTTGTTTAGGCGGACCAAAAGATACATTTGGGCGATTAAATGAACCAGAAATTTGTGTATCTACAACGAATCGTAATTTCCCTGGTCGAATGGGGAATAAACAGGCACAAGTTTATTTAGCTTCTCCCTATACAGCAGCAGCTTCAGCGCTGACTGGATATGTTACTGACCCACGAGAATTTATGTAAACTCGTTGCCAGTCTGGATTTTTTTGTAATATTAATATGTAGTTTTTTCCCTAGTTAATAGAAAATTAATTAGGGAATTTACTTTTATACAGCACTTTGCGCGGATAGTGAGGTACAGTTTGAAAATTAATCTTTTTTTCCCTACTCCCAAATTCCCCTCCACGGTCGGGGTTAGGGGTGGGTTCCTACTCCCTAAAGTCCTAAAATTTTGTACCTCATCAACTCCAAAACGGCTGTAAATATACTTAGACTTTTTTTGTTGAAAAAATTGCTTGAATTATGTGTTTAGCAAATATTGTACAAAAAGTAAAATCAGGTGTTGTTAACATTATTCATACGGTTAATGGAGAAAGAGTCGCTTCTGGAACTGGATTTATGGTTGAAGGGTTATTAGTGACAAATTATCATGTTGCTTATTCTCCTCCCAGGGATTCAGTTGTTGTTATTAGAACAATTCATAATTCTCCTAATATACTTGATGGTATTTCGATGACAAATTATGATTTTTTACAAAGAACAAAAACAGCTTCTGATGAAAGAAATTATGATTATATAGTCCTTGATATACCAAAATTATCTGAACAAAAACTTTACAACTTTAAGCTATCTAATTATTCAGACTTAAGAAAGCAAATTGGAGATGATATATTTTTTCTCGGATATCCATTTGAACATCTTAATCTTGTCTGTCATTCTGGAATAATATCCTCTTTTTATAGAAGTATAAATATAGATATTATTCAAGTTGATGCAAGTGTAAACCCTAGTAATTCAGGAGGTCCGTTAATCGATCCAAAGACAGGAAAAGTTATTGGAATTATTACTAGAAAAGCAACTGGTCTTACTCAAGGATTTGAATCTTTTCGTTCTATCCTAAAAGAAAATATTGAAATTTTATCTAAAAGTCAAGGCGGAATATTAATACAAGGTATTGACCCTACTCAAGGTTTGATCGTAAGTCAAAATCAAATGTTAAATATGACTTATGAGCTTGAAAGGTCTGCAAATGTGGGAATTGGTTATGCTTTTTCCGTAAAAGAACTAATAAATGACTACTTTTTTGATAAATTCTCAGAAAACTTATCTCCAATTTGATAACCATTGCGCTATATTTACAGCAGATTTGAGGTATATGAGGTACAAAGATTAATAATAAAACTTTTGTGCTGCGGGCATCTTGCCCACCTAGGGATGTACCTTACTTATAGCAATGTGCGCTGGCATATTTACAAATTGCAGGAAGTGTCCAATAGCTAAAAGTCTTATATGATAAGCTTTTTATTCCCCCTGTTGCCTGTTGCCTGCGCGCAGCGCTATATATGAAATCTGCTGTAAATAAATCATC
>NZ_CEZPJD010000687.1:1222-4287 GCF_983059655.1 Okeania sp. | reverse complement strand
TACCATCGAATTCTTCAACAATCACAGTTTGCATTTCACTATCCCATTTAGCTCGAATTTTTCGCCCATTAAATTCTACAATTTTTTCTTTTAATTGCTTAATTTCTGAATGTAAAAACTGAACGCTACTACCTGAGAAATAATTTTGAGGTGTTTCTTGGTCTGCTTCCCAAACATAGCTAATAATAGCCTTGGGATGTTCGTTCATTTGGTCTTGATTTCTCACTGGAAAAATCAACATTTTATCAGTATAATAACTGCCATAAGGATAGTTAAAATAATCACGTTTATAACCTGTTTCTGTAGATAAAACTTTACTATTAGGATGCGCTGCTAACCAATTTCCAAGAGTAGTTTTAATCGCAGAAATTCTATTTAAATTACTGTTAACATCCCGACCAAGAACACCAATAGCCCAAGGTTGAGAATAAAGAGTATCATTAGAGCGGTCATACATAACTAAACAACTTTGATAAAGTTTGCCAGAAACTCCATAAGTTGTATTACCACGTTCAAATGCAATTATCGTGTCACAAAGAGGGCAATAAGTAACAGTAATATTCATTCCTCCTACTGTATCATTAACAATTTCATGCCAATTCATAATGCCAAAAGGATAAGCAACAGCTTCACCGTTTATTTCTATACCAATTACTGTTTCATTAGTGGAAAAAGGTGTTGTTGTGGCTGTATCAAATTTTGGTTTATCAATAGAAGGAATACCATCTTTTGGCGGTCCGCCATTCAAAAGTTGAGCTAAATTAATCCGACTATATTGCTGAGGATCGAGATTTTGTGCTTGAATATCTTGGATTTCTTGATCTTGATTATTTAGATATTTTGTCAGATGAAAATAGCGTAGTTTAAAGTTATCCCAGCTACCTGCTTGTATGACTATAGAACTCAAACCCAAGCTAGCAAATAAAGCAGTATTGAGGATGATTTTAGCTAGTTTTTTCATAATTTAATAAGGAAGGAGTAAGAAGGAAGAGGGAAGAAGTAAGAAGTAATAATAAGGAAGAAGTAATAGTGACTGCTATAATATTTTTAACAGGTTAGTTTATTGATATTGGAGTTTAAATATTTTCTTGAGAATTATCAGGATTTTTTACCCTAGTTTTTTTGGTAAAATTAGAATATTTTCAATTTTAAGGATGGTGTATAGACCTTAAATTAAACTGAGTTAAAAATGAAGCTAAGGTAAATAATGATATCTTGTCACTTCAGTTATTATATAGAATCAGGTTATATAACATATATCGATAATTCTATAATTACTTCAATCTCCCCTACTTCAATCTCCCCTACTCCCCTACTCCCCTACTCCCCTACTTCAATCTCCCCTACTCCCCTACTCCCCTATTCCCCTACTCCCCTACTCCCCTGCTCCCCTATTACATCATATCTGTGTCAAATTCAAATTCAGAAATTGATTTTTCTCCTTCCTGTTTCTGTTCTCGAACTAAAGGAATTAAATAGTTATGGGCTAATTGATAGCTATCTTCTGGTACATCTGGCAGCAGTAAAACTAATCCTCGAGCAACTAATACATCTAAAACTAAATCTAATTTATTAGCTTCCATTAATAACTCTGATGCTAATTCAGTACGAGTTTTTAGAGGGCGAGTACCATGTTCATTTGTTAATAAGTATAGGACAAATATTGCTGTTCGTCCGTTCAGAAAGCCACAATCTTTTATTACTCCATCTATAAAGTTTATTGTGAGTTTTTTGATGGGATTATCTCCTAGTTTCTGATATGCTTCAACAGTTGTAATTGCTTCTTCTTGAAGTTGAGTGCCTACTACTTGCAATTCCATTGGGCTTACTGTATTGTCTGCTGAACTTAAATCTTTTACTACTTGAGAAATTAAATCTGCCTCCCAATTTAATTGAGCAGGTTCAATTAAGTTTTTGATAATTTCTTGACTATGATTTGGCTCAAAATTACTTATGTAGTAAAGAATTTCCTTAGATAAAATTTCATAGTTAATTACTGTTTCTAAGTTTGTCAGGCGATCGCATTCTAATAAGTAATGTAAGTAATTTGTTTGAATAGATAAAACTACTTTCACAAAATCCAAGTTTAAACAGTCATATAAAAATTGATAAAGTGGTATTCTTTGAGCTGGTTTTGGACAGACAGCAAATAACTCTTCAAACTGGTCTAAAATTAATACTTTTAAATTATTTTTTTGATGATTTTTACGCAATGTTTCCAATACATATTCTAGATTCCAAGTTGCAGAGTCAGAATTTCTCATCCAATCTGTATAAACTCGCAGTAGTATAGGTGAAATTGCTCGATCATCTTCTGAATTTTCTGCGAGTAGAGTAGGTATTAATCCAGAATTAATTAAAGAACTTTTACCCACACCAGAGACACCATGTATAACTATTAGTTTATGCTCCTGGTTTTTGATTCTTTCTACTAAATTATTCACGTCTTCTAGGCGACCAGAAACTTTAATTTCTCTAGGAACTATCGGATTACGATCGGAACTTTGTTGTGGTTGTAATGGACTTATTCCGATAAAAGCTTTTAATCCATATTGATGTTCAACTCGTAATTTTTCTTCTTTGATTCTGGCAGACTTTCCATATTGGTCTTGGTCAAAATAAAGCTTTTTTAATGCTTTTAGTATGGAAATATAGGAGTGTAAATCATGATGGGGGTTTGTTTTTCGTCGCGCTTTTTCTAGTTGATTAACAGTAGCTTGCCACTCTTCTAAGTTACTTTGAGATTCAGTTAAAATTGAGAAATAAGAATTTTGATATTGTGCAATTTCTAGAGGGTTTCCTATGGATTGATTTTGAATGGCAACTGCTAATTCTGCTAATTGGCTAGCATGGTCCCATTTTGACTCGTGCATTGCTGCCTCAGCCAAAAATCCGTAATCTTGAGCAATTTGATCTTCTGTACCGTAAGTTAAATGTAGTTCCAAAGCTTTTTGAGCAAGCTTGTATAGATCACTCCATGCTTCTAATTTTTTGAGAACTTCACCTTGCTGAATGATAAATTTGGCGACCAGTTCTTGTCGGTCTATTTTAGCAAATAAATCTAA
>NZ_CEZPJD010000687.1:0-1122 GCF_983059655.1 Okeania sp. | reverse complement strand
ATTGCTGCTTTTAGTTGTTGGCTCTCTGTGGCATCCAAAATATTTGAATTACCTTGAAACTGAAAAATATGAGCATCTAAAATATTAGAAAAAATTTTACTGCTACAGTCTTCAATCACACTAATAGCTGTATCATAAATAAGTTGAGCTACATTGTTTGCTTGATATTTGTCAGTCATAGCTAATATTTTTAAATTTTACTAATATGCTGATTAAGTAGGGCGTGTGACGGCACACTTACCATTTTTGGAATAATGGTTTGCTTTACATCTCACCCATCTGTTTTGTGCTATGCTTTATAAACATCTTTCTTAACATAAAACTTGACAAAACAGGCAAGTTATGAATAACTCTGGGGTCATTTTTTTCGGGAGAAAATTGTATTAAAAAATACACTTTTTTGAGGACTGTAGACAAAATTCTCACTCCCCCCTCTCTCTCCTCCTCCCCTTCTTCCCACGCTCCTACAAGAGTTTCAGGAGTTCCTTATAAGGGATAGCTGTTTTGTGGGAGGTATGGATTATGTGACACACTTCACACCCTATGTAGTTTAATATTTATTTGACAAACATTTTATAATAAGCCAAAGAGCTTAAATTTATCTTTTTCAGTTATGTGAATTAGTTTTAATTTTATATTCTAACACTTTTCAGGATTATAAGTAATATCATGTCTGGATAATTATGGTTTGCTGGAAAAGTATTTTGATCAGGGTAGTGGCGTGTCTAGCTTGAAATAGTGTTTTAGCCTCGGAGACAAGAAGTTATGATCGCAGACCATCAGGCGACCGCTAAAAATTGACAGGAAAAAACAAGTCTTTTGTGAAACTTATCGAATACTTAAATTATGATTACTAGCAGAGGAATTCAAACTTGAGAAACTTATCAATGCTTAGGTGTTTCTGAAGTTTTGAAAAAAGGATGCTATTCTTAGGTAAAACTTTAATTATTAAATTATAGATATGAGGTATGAAATGAGAACTATACAAACAACAGGAACAGTGAAAAATGGATAACTAAAAATCAATGTTCCTCCAGAGTTTAGTAATTGCGAAATAGACATTAGTTTTATTGCCAAAAATGAGCCAGATGAATTTGAAATTATGCGGGAAATAGCAAAAGC
>NZ_CEZPJD010000686.1:0-4295 GCF_983059655.1 Okeania sp. | reverse complement strand
AACAATTAGAAGAATCTACTGAGAAAAAAGATGATGTGCCCAGAGAAAAATCATCTCCTGAAACAGAAGAATCTACTGAGAAAAAAGATGAATCGGAAACCACTAAACCATCCTCAGAAAAATCTACTGAAAAAAAAGACGATATGCCCAGAGAAAAATCATCTCCTGACTCAGAAGTATCTCCTGCAAATAATGATGATTATTTACTCACAGAATAGACATCTCCAATAATAAAAAATAAAATCAATTATTGCACTATATAAATCAATTTTTTCCCCTACTCCCTACTCCCTACTCCCTACTCCCTACTCCCTGTTTAAAGAGATTAATTATGATTGTAGAAACTACCCCACAATTAATGACCTTAGACGAATTTTTAGACTGGTATCCAGATGGTTATGGTCGTTATGAATTACACAATGGAGTTGTTTTTGAAATGCAACCTACTGGAACTCACAAACAAGTAGCAGGTTTTCTCGCCCTTAAACTAGGAGTACAAATCGAACTTCTTGAACTTCCTTATATTATTCCCAGACAAGCAATTGTTAAACCGGTAGATACAGATAAATCTGGTTATAATCCCGATGTCATTGTTTTGGATAAATCTGCTTTTAAAAATGAATCTTTATGGAAAAAACGTTCCACAATTACTCAAGGAAAAACAGTCAAGCTAATTATTGAAGTTGTGAGTACAAATTGGCGCGATGATTATGGTCTTAACGAAGTCAGAAGTCAGAAGTCAGAAGTTAGAAGTTATTTTTGTAACGGGGATTTGAGCAAGACTCCAAAAAAAAAATCGCCTTAAAAGGCAGGTTTTTATACCAAATTTACGCAAAGGCAGTTACATCTTAATTTGTGATTTATTCCTAAAAGAAAAAATTATAAATTCCATAAATTATAAAATTTCCACCTTTTTTCCTATTTAATATTTATGTTTTTCTTTCTCTGTTTCCAGAACCGGTGTTCCCTATTCCCTGTTTCCTCACTGTAACAATATTTTATGAAATTGATATTAGACCCAATTATTTTGATAAATTAATTGATTATGAGAAATTAGAAATACCAGAATATTGGATAGTTGATTATTTGGGATTAGGAGGAAAACGTTATATTGGCAACCCCAAACAACCTACTTTGTCAATTTATCAGTTAATTGATGGGGAATATCAAGTACAACAATTTAGAGGGGATGAAAAAATTATTTCTCCTACATTTCCAGAACTTAAATTAACTGCCCAAAATATTTTTGCAGTAGGAGATTAAAAAAAATAGAAAATCAGATTTTTGATATCCTAGACAAACAGCTAAGAAGTTGTTTACAAAAGCAGCAAAATTTTCAAACTGTTCTGATATTTTCTCTCTTGGGGTTTAATACCTCACACCTCTAACAGATGTAATAAATGTCTGTATTATCCTTTAGTTAATTAATTACCAAATTACCAAAAATAGATGAAGCGCAATAGCCAGAACTGCTAAAATATTGAAAAACATTACACTTAAATTCAATAAGACCCAAATTTCCAGAGTAAATTCCCCAATTATGACATAGCAACCATGACTCAAACTGCGCTTAATATAGGGACAACAGTAACCGACACCCAAAACGACGTTGAACTGCGTAAAGTATTCAAAGTGTTTGAAGGCCATACAGCCGTGCGAGGCGTGGACCTGAATATCCATCAAGGAGAATTTTTTAGTATTCTTGGCCCTTCTGGCTGTGGCAAGACTACAACATTGCGCTTAATTGCTGGATTTGAATCCCCATCAGCAGGAGAAATAATGATTAGGGGAGTATCCATGAATCAAACTCCCCCTTACCGTCGCCCCGTAAATACTGTTTTCCAAAGCTACGCTCTATTTAATCATCTCAGTGTCAAAGATAATATTGCCTTTGGACTAAAAATTAAACGTTTAGGAAAAACTGAAACTGAGGAAAAAGTGGCACAAGCTTTACGACTGGTGAAAATGGAAAAATTTGCCGATCGCTATCCCAATCAAATATCTGGTGGGCAACAACAAAGGGTGGCTTTAGCAAGGGCACTGGTAAATCGTCCAGCAGTATTATTATTGGATGAACCTCTTGGTGCCCTAGATTTGAAACTACGCAAACAAATGCAAATGGAATTGTCTAGTTTACATAGAGATTTAGGCGTTACATTTGTAATGGTAACTCATGACCAAGAAGAAGCTATGAGTATGTCTGACCGTATTGCCGTCATGCACGAAGGTAGAATAGAGCAGATAGGTTCCCCCAAAGAAATTTACGAGCGGCCTGAAAGTCCTTTTGTAGCAGATTTTATCGGAGAGACGAATTTATTTCAGGGTCGAGTTGAATTTATCGATAATTCAAATATAGTAGTTAAGACAGATCGTGGTATTAAAATTGTTGTACAAAAATCAACAGTTAGTGAAGAGGCGCAAAACGGAGAGATTTATGCAGGCGCTGCCGTAGTCGTCAGTGTGCGGCCAGAAAAAATAGATTTAAGTCTTTATTCCCCAGATGTATCAGAAAATTGCTTTGAAGGTAGATTAATCAATGTTATGTATATGGGGACTCATGTATATTATCATGTAAATCTGTTGTCAGGCGATCGCATGACGATAAGGCAGCCCAATACAGAAGGAACTTTGCCCAGTGCAGATACTCCTATCTATATCTATTGGGCAAAACAAAATTGTTTAGCTCTCAGCGAGACAAGATAACAAAAACGTAAACTAAATTTTCACTATTGAAAAATCACTGAATAATTAAGGTTTAAAGCCTCTCCTTATAAAGGAGAAAAATTTTTCCTTAAGAGTCAATCCTCTCCTAGAAAAGAAGAGGTAATTGTTAATTATTAATTATTAATTATTAATTGTTGAAAGTGCCTCCAACTAATTTCGAGAAATATCGGGGAAATGTTATTGCTACATCTGTTGACAAGCAAGATGCTGGCACTTCTAGACGTCAATTTCTCAAAACGTCAGCAGCTACCATCGCAGCTTCAGCTCTTTCTAGTTGTGGTTGGAGATTAGCTGAAGTAAAATCAAACCCCCGAATGCAGGGAGATTCAGATTTGCTCTATGTCTATACTTGGGCAGGTTATACAGATCAAGATTTGCTCGATCGCTTCTATGATGAAACAGGAATTAAAGTAGTTGCAGATGTATTTGACTCTAATGAGTCGATGCTAGCTAGAGTGCAAGCTGGGGGAGGTGGAGCATATAGCATCATCTATCCATCTGATTATATGGTGCAAAAAATGGATTCCCTGGATTTGCTGACAGAGTTAGACCATTCTCTAATTCTTGGTTTAGACGATCTGTTCCCTGAATTTCAAGACCCCATATACGATCGTGGTAATACCTATAGTGTACCCATAAGTTGGGGTACTACTGGTTTAATTTACAATAGCAAACTTTTACCAACTGCACCCACTGACTGGGAGTATCTCTGGGAAAATCAAGATTTAATATCGAAGCGCCTAACCCTAGCTAATGACGTGCGTGAGGTGATGGGGTTTGCTTTGCGAAAGCTGGGATATTCCTATAACTCTACCAATGTTGAAAGTATCAGGGAAGCTTACCAAGAGTTACTCATACTTAGACCAGCGATCGCTTCTTTTACTACAGATGGTTGGCGGTCTCAAATTTTGGTAGAAGATTTGTTGATAGCCATGTGTTATTCTTCTGATGCTGCAGAAATTAAACCAGAAAATGAAGACTTAGAATATATTACTCCCCGCAGTGGATCATCTCTGTGGACGGATACATTAGTTATTCCAAAAAATGCTCCTAACCCTGATGGTGCTTATCAGTGGATTAACTTTATGTTACAGCCAGATATAGCAGCTGAAATTGTGGAGAGACTAAGTTTTGCTACACCTTCTCGGGTAGCTTATCAAAAATTACCAGAAGACCTAAAAGAAGATCCTACTTTATTTCCCCCAGAGTCAATTATTGAAAAGTGTGAAAGTTTAGCTCCACTTGGTAAATATGAAGAAGTTTATGATGAATACTGGACGAAGTTAAGAAGTGGATAATTGAAAGGAGGAAGAAAGAAAGAGGAAGAATAAAAATTCCTAAGTTTATCAGTGGGATAATTCTTAGTTATTAAAGTCTAATAGTTAATAATTTTTTTAATTTCTATAGTGCTTAGTACTGCTACAAAAAAGTGTTAGGACATTGATAAAATTGAAACCCTTATACAGTTAATAGTTTTGACTTGAACTGATAACTGATAACTGATAACTGATAACTGAAAAGTGTTAGGACATTGATAAAATTGAAACCCTTATACAGTTAATAGTTTTGAC
>NZ_CEZPJD010000685.1:0-4300 GCF_983059655.1 Okeania sp. | reverse complement strand
CTACTCCCCCGCTCCCCTACTCCTTAAAAAAGACTTTTTCAGCAAGCCCTAATTAAAGTCTGGTGAGTAAGGTGGTAAATACTATATTTCACACCCTTGTTTGGCCACTAATTTTTCAATCTCAACTGATTTTTGAAATGTTGCATGAGCCAGTATGATCACTTGCCCTGGTTGTAATTTTGGTAGTAAACAATTTTCCAACCAGTTCTCAAACCAATCACTATTACAACTTTTAACTCTTTTTCAAACACCGAATTGCCTCCAACAAACCTCTAGCTTTATTAATACTTTCCTCGTACTCTGTTTCCGGCACAGAATCAGCAACCAAACCAGCTCCCGCTTGCACAGTTACCGTGTGTTTACCATTACTTTGTGGCCGAACAACCATAGTTCTAATCGTAATCGCACTATTCAACTGACCCTCAAAATCATAATGTCCATAAACCCCAGAATAAGCACCCCGACGACAAGGTTCTAATTCATTAATAATTTCCATCGCCCGAATTTTCGGCGCACCGCTAACAGTACCCGCTGGAAAACAAGCCTTCAATAAATCCCAAGCAGTTTTATCATCTGCCAATTCTCCCACCACATTACTAACAATGTGCATCACATGAGAATAACGTTCAATTATCATTAACTCATCAACTTTTACCGTTCCCACTCGGCAAACCCGCCCCAAATCATTCCGACCTAGATCGACTAACATAATATGTTCCGCTCTTTCTTTCGGGTCTTGCAACAACTCCTCAGCTAAAGCATTATCTTCTGCATAAGTTTTACCACGGGGACGAGTTCCGGCAATTGGTCTAACCGTAGCAAGACGTTTGCCATCAGGGGTATTTTCTGCTTTCACCATAACTTCCGGACTCGAACCAATGATTTGCCAATCACCAAAATTAAAATAAGCCATGTAGGGAGAAGGGTTAATTAATCTTAGGGAACGATAAAGAGCAAATGGCTCCCCTGTATATTCAGCTGAAAGTTGTTGCGAAATAACTACCTGAAAAATATCTCCTGCTTTGATGTAGTCTTTAGCTTTTTCAACGTTGGCACAAAATTGTTCGCGGGGTGTATTACTACTATAGATGTCTCCAACTTCTCGACTTTTTCCGCCTGGTGGTTGCCACTCTAGTAAAGTATCTTGTTGCGATAGAGGAGATTGCAATTTATCTACTAACTGAGAAACACGGTCGCAAGCTTGTTGATAAGCTGCCTCTAAATCTATTTCTGGGGAACGGAGGTCGGCATAGGCGATCGCCCAAATCTTCCGCTTTACCTGGTCAAAAACCAAAAGATTATCAACCTGCATCCATAAACCATCAGGCAAATCATTTTCAGTATATGGGTAAACAGGTACACGAGATTCGATCCACTGAATCAATTCATAACCCCAAAAACCAAATAAGCCACCAATACCAGGTGGTAGTTGAGGTAGTTTGACAGGTTGATAGTTTCGCAGACAGTTATCTAGAGTATCAAAGGGGTCTCCATCAAAAGTTTTAACTGTGCCATCCCGGTAGGTTTGGGTAGTGCGATCGCCTCTTGCTTCCAATGTCCACAATGGGTCACAGCCAAGAAAACTATAGCGTCCGATTTTCTCTCCACCTTCAACTGACTCTAGTAAAAAACTGTATGGTTGACCCGCACAGACACGATACCAAGCAGAAACAGGAGTATCGAGGTCTGCTACCAATTCTTGGTAGACAGGAACAAAGTTACCTTGTTTTGCTAGTTGGGAAAATTGGGAGAAGTCTGGGAATATCATAAATTTTGAGGTTTTAGATTTGAGATTCAGTAACCAATACCTTCTGGGAGGAATTTATTTGGTAGCTTCAGTCATTTTATTGGCATAGTTATCATCATCTCTATCAAGCATAGAATAGCTATTTTGTCAATTTTTAATTGATGACCCACCTAATATTACAACAAAGATACTCTTGATTATGTTGTTATTTTCTTTCATTAATTGTGAAATTCTAAATATTAAGGTATGCTGGCTGCTTAAGGGCTTGTAGCTACAGGAGATGCTGAGAGCATTAATAATGTTGATACTACTCCTAGTGAAGGATGGCGGAAAAAACTGACCAGTTACAAAATCCTAAAACAATTACACATCAATACTTTAAATATCTTTGAAAAATATCAGGAGTGGAAAATGGCGATAGCCCTTGAGGTAGTGAAAAAGGTTTATGAGTGTTTTACCAGAGGCGATCTTGATGGGTTTCTGAAACTTTGCTCAGAAGATATTGAGTGGGTTGTCAACGGACCATCGACATTAGAGAATTGCCAAGCGTTTCACGGCATCAGCGGTGTGCGTAAATTATTGGATATACTCGCAGACAGTTGGGAGTTTAATTCTTTTGAACCACGGAGCTTTTTTGAGGATGATGTGACAGTAATTGTGCTTGGCGAGGAAACAGGTGTATGTAAAGCTTCAGGTGAGCCATTCCAAAATCGATGGGCCCATGTATTCAAAGTGGAAAACGAGCACATTGTCAGCTTTCAAGGATTTCTTTGTCACTGGACAGCTGAACAAAAACCACCTGCTATGAACTGGTAAAAAATAAACAAGCATCGGCTTTTACATCAAGAAAGTATAAATCCTTAATCAGTAAGTGTCCTAGGCATTTTTAGGCCATCGATGTAATTTCTTTGTCTAGACTGACTGACTTTGATGCATTTTTTCTAACTGAAAATGTCTAAGTACCACTAAATTACTTAATCATTAAAGTATTACTGGATAATAGAATTATTTTTGGTAGTTGGTATAATTATGATCTACCTTCCTTCTTCACTTCATCAAATTAACACCTCAGCCTCAGATAAAATATCTGAAAACCGAGGTGTTAATCATCAAACGATAGAAAATGCAAAAAATATTGCTACTCTTAAAAGCCTATATTATTTACTGCTCAATCTATCCCATAGAATAACTGGTAGATCCGAGCCTATGCGTCATAGGGTTTTTTACCAGTAAACTTGAGAGCAGCAGGCTCTGGGTTACTGCCAATGTTGCGGTCGATCTTACCTACATAAGGACGTCCTTCATTAACCTTTTCAGGGAAGACTCCATCTTTTGGATGTAGATACTCAGTGGAACCATCAGGGAAAATCCGATAGATTTTGAAGTCCTCAATTTTGGGCTTAAATTTAGTCCTTAGTTGAGTGCCGAGGGCCAAGCATTGCTCTTTGCGAGCTAAGTATAGTAGATTTTCACCTTCATTCATAATAGCTGCACCACCTGTAGGCATTTCAAATACCTGCTCTTTTGAGCTAGTCCAGGTAATAGCGTACTTTTCTTCAACTTCGGCCTTGGTCAGTAAGCCACCAGTACTGCCACCGAAAATGGGGGGTTGACCTGTTAGTTCGTCTGCCATAGATTTTTTATATGAACCTTTTTATGGAATCCTATCACCACAGTTACCCAGGTTTAAGAAATTGTAAGGTTCTGTTACAAAAGGATAATTGAGGACTCTGGCCATGCTACAGGCCATTAATATTATGTCTGGTTGAATACTTAGGGTTTACTGAAGAAGTCTGATGAGTGAGGGGAGGAGTCAGGAGACAGGAGAAATGGGAATGAGCGAGTAGGCAGCAGTAAGAATTGTCTCTTTATTTTTCTGCCCAACTATGCGCTTAAAATAATAACTTTTTGAACATGAAGAGCTGAAACAGGCGAACTTTTTTCGACCCCAAAAAGGCACTTGTCTTTAATATTTCAATGCTTTTAGATTTAAAAGCATTATACAGATATGGGTTTGAAGAATTTTAGGAACAGAAAAAGTATCAGCTTTCTGGTGGATGGAGGGGAAAAAATGAGGATTTGGGGGTAATGATGAGAGAAAAACTAAGGAGAAATTATGAATGACTGCCTCTTCTACAACTCCCCGTTCATCCGCTCCTCTTAACTACTGCCTACTGCCTACTCCCTACTCCCTACCCTAACAAAAAGACTTTTTCAGCAAACCATAACTACTAATTGCCATTAACTCAAGAGAGTATCATTTTTTTTTCGGTGATAGTTGAGGTTAAAAAAAAGAGGGTAATTGCAATAGTCCTCTTGAATTTTACTATGATTTAATTTTAGTTTAGATAAGTAACTGAATAAGAAACCTATATTGTTAATTACTCTATTAAGAGTAATTCTAAGTTATTTGTCAAAAAGCAATGACTTTCTAGTCACAGTTTAAGCTGTTCTCTAAAGGTCTATAATATCTCGCAAATTAAATTAAGATTGCTACATACAGCATTTTTTGAGTATTATTAACTTTTGCTTTTTTCAAAATATTTTGATATA
>NZ_CEZPJD010000684.1:0-4305 GCF_983059655.1 Okeania sp. | reverse complement strand
ATTAACTATGATTTTTTTGATGACGATGCTATTTTTATTTTACTACACTTCCATTAGTTTTTTAGTAGTAGATGTTATATGAAATATCAAAAAGAATGCTACGAATAGTTTTCTTGTTTAAAAGGCTTTATCTAGAAATGTCGATTTTACTAAAAATAGAGTTTGACTTTAACTAAATCATATATAGGTTATTCTTGCTAACTCCTGTACATCGCCAATCCGATGTATCCTCTACCTATTTGAAACACCCATACATATTTGTAGCAAAAACTTTAGTATTTCGTATAGCAACTCCCATATTTTTAAGGTTCGTGCATTCATTTGTTTTAGGCAACAGGGAAAAATGCTGAATACTAATAGCTATCTTACGTAGCATTCCGCAGGAAATATTTACATTGTAATTCCTAAATTTTAGTGATTTTTTTGATCTAATTAATTTTAATATGAAATTCAATTTAATAACTACTTATTAACTTAGCCAATCAAATTGGATTAGTCCTACTGTATGGCTACCATTCAACAATTAATAATTACCTCTCCTTGAAAATAATAGGATTGACTAATCATGAAATTTTTTATTTCTTATCCCCTTAATTAAAATGGGAGGCTTTAAACCACAATTTTTCGTTAATAGTTTATGTATAGTAAGCATTCAGTAGTCAGCGGTCAGCTATCAGCTTTATTACCTTTAATAGACAATTTAAGCTCGTTATTCTTATGCTTTAATTCTTTGTTCAAAAAAGTAGTAGAAGTTAAGCAAATACTTGGTTCATTCATTAAAAAACTGTTTGCGCAGCATTCCGTAGGAAGAGCTGACTACTAATAGCTGAATCCTTACTATGTATATTAGCTTCTATCTGTCAAACCAGCAAAAATTGACAAATAAAAAACATGATAAAATTGTAGAATAGTAACAAAAGTCAATAAAAGAGTTACATATTTTTCTAACCAGACCAAAAAATAATTAAGGTCTATCTTATGAGTGATAATATTATACCCCAATTGCCAAAAGCACCTCTATCCCGTCGTGTAGCAGCATTTAGTATAGATGCTGTAGTAGTTTGGTTTTTGAGCGCCATAATTAGCAATAATTGGTTCACGTTTATTTTATTTTTTATGGTACTTTGGATAATAACACGAGTGATAGTTGTCCATAAAAACCATGGTCAGAGCATAGGGCATTATGCCCTAGATATGAAAGTTTTAGATACTAGATACCAAAGAAATCCAGGTATCCTAGAACTATCAAAGCGAGAAGGAATTTTAGCATTATCGGGTGCATTGGCCATGCTAGGGATTAGTAATTTAACGTCAGGAAATGCTGCTGTCTTACTACTAATAATGCCTTTATTTTTGGACTTTACAGTAGCCTTAGTAGATATTGAAAGATATCAACAAGCTTTCCATGACAGAATAGCCAAGACAATAGTAGTGGGAACAATGCGTGGTTACTCCCTAGATATTAAGGTAAGGTGGCTAGTTGACGAAGCCAAACGTTATATGAGAAGATAATAGTTTGTGTCTAGCATTCATGGAAACTGAAAAATGGCCAAAGGAGTCAGGATAGTGATTACACTAGAATGCACAGAATGTAGAACGAGTTCTAACAAACGTTCACAAGGTGTGTCTAGGTATACAACAACTAAAAACCGTAGGAATACAACCTCAAGATTAGAATTGAAGAAATTCTGTACTCACTGTAATAAACATACAGTTCACAAAGAAATTAAGTAAAAATTCAGTGAGTATTAAAAATAGTAAGTAAATAGTTAAAACGTAAACAAAAATAACTAACAAATAATTAGAAATGGCGAATTACTTCCGCAAAAGAGTATCACCAATTAAACCAGGAGATCCAATCGACTATAAAGATGTGGAACTACTCAAGAAATATATTACAGAAAGAGGTAAAATTCTGCCAAGAAGAATAACTGGTTTAACTTCAAAACAGCAGAGAGATTTAACGAAAAGTATCAAAAGGGCTAGATTAGTAGCTTTATTACCCTACGTTAATCGAGAAACCTGAAGATAAAGTGTTTGAGATTTGAGATTTTGGGAAAATCTGAGAAAGTTAAAAAGTATTCAGCAGTTCAGCGGTCAGCGGTCAGCTTTGCGCAAAGAGGATGAGCAACCCAAGCTTGGACGTTTCGGAATGCTCCCCTTGCCAGATGTCTAATTATGTGCAAAAAATTTGAGGCTGATAGCTAATAGCTGAATGCTTACAAAAGCCAAAGTCAAAAAATCTCAAACTAGAAAATACCACAACCTAGTCAAAGGCAGTTGAAAATTTATAGGGATATATAAATGTGGAGAAGGGAAAATTAATAGAATTTAGATTGCATGGAGAACGGAGACTAGCCATAACAGAACGTCCAGACGGTAAAAAAAACTGGGTCGTGGTGGAAGAAAATGGTCAATCTCACAGCATACCTCCAAAGCAAATCAGTTATGAAGTAGCAGGAGAAGGTTACAAATCATCAGAAATTCCCAAATTTCTTCAGGAAGTAGAAACTTATATAGACCCTTCAAGTATAGAATTAGCATGGGAACTACTGGTAGAAGAAGCAGAAACAGTAAATCCAGAAGAAATGGCCTTACTGCTATTTTCAGAACAAACACCAGCCCAATGTTATGCAGCGTACATATTATTGTCAGACGATAAACTCTACTTTAAGCAAAAAGGCGATCGCTACGAACCTCGACCTGTAGCTCAAGTAGGAGAAATCAAACATCAGCAGGAAGTCCAAAAGCAAAAAAAACAAGAACTAGAAAACTTTTTGCTCCGAGTGCGTAACCGACTAGCAGGAGAAGAAGTAGAGTGGCAACCAAGCGACTATAACCGCCTAGATGTAATAGAAAAATTGGCGACTTATGGAGAAGAAGCTTCTCATCGGGCCCAAGCAATGGATACCTTGGCGATGTTAGAATTACCAGAAGCTCCAGAAGCAGCGTTTAAACTATTAATGGATCTAGGTATATGGAGCGAACATGAAAATTTATTTTTGCGACGTAGTCAGATTCCAAAACATTTTTCTACCAAGGTACTAGAAGTGGCTCAAAGCTGCCTGAAATCTCCTCCACCAGATCCAGATGCAAACCGTTTGGATTTAACTCATCTAAAAGTCTATACCATAGACGATGAAAGCACCAAAGAAATAGATGATGGCCTCAGTATAGAATTTTTAGAAGACGATCTACAAAAGATATGGGTACATATTGCTGACCCGACTCGTTTACTTACTCCTGGTGATGAGTTAGACCTAGACGCAAGGCGAAGGACTACTACATTATATTTACCCACAGGTATGATTCCCATGTTCCCCTCAGAGTTGGCCACAGGGCCAATGAGTCTGATTCAGGGACAAATTTGCAGTGCCTTGAGTTTTGGGATTATTTTAGATGAAAGTGGGGCAGTTATAGACTATAGCATTCATGCTAGCTTCATCAAACCAACCTACCGTCTGACTTATGATGATGTAGATGAAATGTTACATTTAAAGATTCAGCTAGAGCCAGAAATTCATGCCCTCAACCAGTGGGCTAAACAAAGATTTCAGTGGCGACAGTCACAAGGCTCTATTAGTATATATATGCCAGAGTCAGTGATTAAAGTCGAAGGTGAGGAAGTGAAAGTAGAGGTATTGGACGACTCGCCATCAAGACAACTAGTGGCAGAGATGATGATTTTGGCAGGAGAGGTAGGGGCAAAATATGGTCAAACACATAATATTCCGCTTCCCTATCGCAGTCAACCCCAACCAGAGCTGCCACCAGAGGCCGAACTAATATTATTGCCTGCTGGGCCAGTTCGCTCTTGTGCCATGCGTAGATGTATGCCTAAAAGTGAGATGGGTATAATACCAGCTCGTCACGCCAGTTTGGCCTTAGAAACTTACGTTCAGGTTACTTCTCCAATTCGGCGTTATAGCGATCTATTAGCTCACTTTCAAATTAAAGCTCATTTACGAGGAGAGGAGTTACCATTTACTCGAGACCAGATGCAAGAAATAGTAATGAGTTTAGTTCCTGCTGTCAAAGAAGCTTCTAGCGTGGAAAGATGTACTAACCGTTACTGGGGACTGGAATATTTGCGACGTAATTCTGATGAGGTTTGGCAAGCATTAATAATTCGGTGGTTGAAAGAAGAAATTAATTTAGGCTTGGTGTTATTGGAAGAGTTGGGGTTAGAGTTAGCAATGCGGTTTGGTCGGTCTGTCAATGTGGGCGATCGCCTAGAGGTAAAAGTTGCCCATGCGGACCCTCGTAAAGATGAGGTAATATTCCAGGAAGTAATTACGACTGTAG
>NZ_CEZPJD010000683.1:0-4307 GCF_983059655.1 Okeania sp. | reverse complement strand
CTGTTGCCTGTTGCCTGCGCACAGCGCTATAATTCTAAATTCTAAATTCTAAATTCTTGAATACTCTTTCTTCTTCTTTCTTTCCTCCTGACTCCTAAATTAATGAGGTCTATTAGACATCTGGCGATCGTTAAAAATTAAATCAATCCCATACGCATAAATCATCAATTCTTTTCCCCTACTCCCTACTGCCTACTCCCTCTTTTCCGGAGAGGTCTATTCCATCACATTAACTGCAGAATGAGATTGAACACTTGCTAAAAAAGCATCTACATCTTCATCCCTAGTATTAAAAGTAGTGACAAGTCGAATTATGGGTAAAGTTGCCTGCTGCCAAACATAAAACTGAAAACCATCCGCTCTCAAACCACTAACCACAGACTCAGGAATTTCTAAAAAAATTTCATTTGCCTCCACTGGATGACATAACCTAGCAACAGGACAGTTGACCAAACATTGGGCTAATTTTGTAGCCATTTTATTAGCATTGCTGGCATTTTTCAGCCATACATCATCAGTAATGTAAGCTTCTAACTGAGCTGACAAATATCGCATTTTTGAGAATAAGTGACCACTGCGTTTGCGACGGTATCCAAATGTTTTTGCTAATTCTTGATTAAAAAAGACTACTGCTTCTGCTGCCATTGCTCCATTTTTAGTAGCACCAAAACACAATACATCTACCCCTGCTCGCCAAGTTATATCTGCTGGCGCACAACCCAAACTAACAACGGCATTTGCAAAACGCGCTCCATCCATGTGTAGATACAGGTTACGATCGTGAGTTAATTTTGCTATTTCAGCTATATCTTCTGGTAAATAAACTGTTCCTGCTTCTGTAGCTTGGGTAATACTAACTGCTGCTGGTTGAACATGATGCACTATACCAATACCAGCTTTTTCTAATGCTGTTGCTAAGTCAGAAGGATTAATTTGAGCATCTGTGCCACTGAGCGTCACCAGTTTCGCACCACCTGTATAAAATTCTGGGGCACCACATTCATCTATATTAATATGAGATTCAGCATGACAATAAATAGCTCCATAGGGAGGAGCGATCGCTGATAAAGCAAGAGCATTAGCAGCAGATCCTGTAGCAACCGGAAAAATTGTCACAGGAGTTTCAAATAATTTTGAGAATTTAGCTTCTAAGCGTTGGGTGTATTCATCGGCACCATAAGGCATTGCCGATCCTTCATTGGCAGTTATCAAAGCAGCCATAATTTCTGGGCAGACCTCAGTGACATTATCACTACAAAAGTTTATATTTCTCATATTGTTAACTTGATTTTGCTAAAGGACTAAAAAAATTAATTGAGCACAATTGCTAAGTTATAGCAAATTGATAAATATTTGCGATAAATAGATAGGATATTTCTTAGAAGTCAACAGTCAGAATGAATTGCTTAAATACCACTTTTTAGTGGGAAGTTATCTTTATTATCTCCTATAAATTCTTTTGATTTTTCTTATTATTAACATTCTTTTTTCAAGTTTGGTATTAACTCAATGGATGCAAAATTAGCATTCATCGCAACTTATTAGTTTAGTTAGAGTATTCCTACCATTTAGTAGAAATATTTTTCTTACGACCTACCACCTAAATAAATTTACAGCTACAACCTACCACATACGACCTAATAGCTTTATATTAATGACTACTCATCAATGGTTATTCTTAATTATATGTATATTTCTTATGAACTATATATAACTAATAATAAATATATAGTAAAAATTACATACAAAAAAAATTTTTTCATATAAAATTGTAGCCAATTCAATCTATTATCAGATCTTGATACAACTTACGAAAAAACATCTTGTTAGTATATTGATTATTAGAAAAAAGAGTGATACTATACAAAATAGTTAAGAAATAAACATCAACTATTACTAGCTTTAAAGTTTTGGAGGTAAGTAAAATAATTTACAATCACGCACAGCACTCAAATAATAGAAAATAACCTAAATATATTTATTAGTTTTATCTCTCTTTAAGCAGAAAAAGGCTAATATAGAGGTAAAAACTATTCCAAAAATATATTCAATCGAAACAAAAATAGGCAAAAGTAAAAATTATTTATCAAAATAATTGGGTCTAAAACCCCGCCTTGATTAGCGAAATATTTTTGGATGGTTGTCCACACATCCCCGTAACAAAAAGAACTTTTGATTTCTGACTTCTAACTTCTGACTTCGTTAATAACTCCTATTAAAATTTATAGAGAGCTAACTCAACATGGAAAACACTACCAGAGATTATCGTCATATACAATTCTGCGAAGGTAACTCAAAAGTAGATCTTGTCCAACTGATGGCTTTATTTGATTCCGCAGCAGTATGGGCAAAAAATCGAAAAATAGAAGATTTAGAAATAGCCATTACAAACAGTAACCCAGTCGTAAGCGTATGGGATAGTCAAAAAATGATAGGTTTTGGTCGTGCTACATCAGACTGTGTATACAGAGGCACAATTTGGGACATAGTCATTCACCCAAACTATCAAGGTGGAGGACTAGGACGCAAATTAGTTCAAACAATTTTAAGTCATCCAAGAATGTGCCATGTAGAACGAGTCTACCTAATGACAACCTACCAACAGGATTTCTACAAACGCATAGGATTTCAATACAACCAAACCACAACAATGATATTGCACAATCAACCAATGGCAGGAGAAATAGAATTAACAACTAGAAACAAAGCATTGCTACTTGCTCAAAAGTAACACAAAATTTTAGCTAAGAACTCTCATCGTTTTCTATACTCATAGGAATAGAACATTGAGTTCGATTAAAATCAGACTCCTCACCATCAGAAGGTGTTGCCAGTACCTCTAAACGTCCATTCATGATTCCTAACAGAGTTTGATTCATTAACAACCTCATACCAGGAGAAAGCTGAAAGTCACAATTCACAATCTTTTCAGTTTTCTCCTCATGAATCTGTTTGAGTAAATCCCAAGACTCACTCCAAGCACTAACTGGACGTTGATCGTCAATCCAGATATGAACATAACCAGATTCTTGTGCGGGATGAACAGAAATATTAATACTGCCTTCATTCATTTCAGCAATCGCAGTATCAACTAAACTAACCAAAACCTGCTTCAGACGAGACTCATCCGCCAAAACATAAATATTAGAGTCTGGAGGTAATATTTTCAAACGAATACTACGATTAGCAGCTTGTAAACACGTCAAATCATCCACCGCCCCTAACACTTTACTAAGCTGAAGACGTTCTATCTTATGTTTTTCAGTACCATGCTCGGTTTTAGCCACATCAATAATTTGATCGAGCAATTCCAAAGTTTTTAACGCAGAATTATACGCTTGATTAGCAAATTCACGTTCTTCTTCTGGGTTATCAGCTAAATCAAAAATAATTAACTGTAGCGTACTAATCATACTATTCATAGGCGATCGCAACTCGTGAGAAGTTCGAGCTAAAAAACCACCCTTAAATTTACTCATTTCCGATGCCATCTGGTATGCAAGTTGAGTCTGTTTCAGTTGTTCTAAAACATTTTCTAGTCTATCTAAATTAGATGCTTCAGGAGATGACACCACAGAAGGCGTTGATAAGTTCTCAGTTTTTGGCCTCAACCATAACCTACCACCTATTACACCAAACCCTAATCCTAATGCCAAAAATAAAAAATCGTTCCAGTCCATGGGACTAAAAATATTCAATAATATAACGTACCCTTAAAATTTTAACTTGACCGCTCCCTGACGTAAGATTTCCCAACAACTAATTTCCTTCCACTTAGCAACAGTAGAAGGCATTCCAGAAGCCAAGATTATCTCCTGTTTGTGGGACAATACCAAAACATCTGGAAATTGAGCATTAATTTCAGCCATTCCACCCAAGGGAGGTTGACCTGAGAAATTAGCACTTGTAGTAGCTAAAGGCCCTGTTTGAGCCATAATTTCCCTAGCAATATCGCAATTAGGAATCCTGATTCCAATAGTAGTTGGGTCAAAAGGGTTCATTTCTTTAGGAACCATTTCCGAAGCTGGCAGCACCAAAGTTAAAGGTCCAGGCCAATACTTCTGAGCAACCTCTTGCCATAACTGCAACTCTTCATCACTCCCTTGAACATAAGGCCACAAAGATTCCGGAGTTGCCCCCATCAAAATCAAAGGTTTATCTGGACTACGACGTTTTGCTTGAAAAATTAAATCTGCTTTTTGAGGAAGAGCCGCTAATGCTGGTACAGTATCAGTAGGAAAGCTCACTAAATTACCAGAAATTGCCCCCTCAATGAGTGTCTCAATAGATACTAAACTCATTTTTTT
>NZ_CEZPJD010000682.1:0-4311 GCF_983059655.1 Okeania sp. | reverse complement strand
TAATAGACTAGACCAGCTCTGGAGAAATACACCTATACAACTAATAAGTAATGCTACTAAATAGTTTAATTCTCCACAAAATATATTGGGAGCTTTGGGAATATGTCATTTTTACTCTCCTGGGTTTTAACTCAGGAGTTTTAAATTTTCTCTAATAAATAAGGGAGTAGTTCAACAATTAATAATTAATAATTAATAATTAATAATTACTTCTTCTGATAAAAAAGAGGATTGGCTAAATTGTTGCTTAAAGCTTTCAACCTTTTAATTTACCATACAAACATTTAAAAATAAAAATTACCCTAACAGTTAATAGGAAAATTAAAAATTCATTAAATAATACAAGCAATAATATGACGATCGACGAAAATAAGGGAGAGTTTAGAGAATTTTTCTATGCTCTTCCTTATTTTATTGAGAAATTTACCTGATAAGCTGTTATGCAGAATTCCTCCCTTGAAACTCTGGGTATACCACCCAATGCATGGGCAGTGGATGAGACAACTGCAGATATTACTCGTCCTTCTCTTCCTGCTCAACCCATTGTCATTAAAACTGAAACCAAAAGTATTAAATTAGATTTAGCTAAAACAGCAATTCTAGTTATAGATATGCAAAATGATTTCTGTCACCCTGATGGTTGGTTAGCTCATATTGGTGTAGATGTAACACCTGCAAGGTCCCCCATTCAACCACTAATAAATTTTTTACCACAACTGCGATCGCAAAAGGTTCCGATAATTTGGTTAAATTGGGGAAACCGCCCCGACTTACTGAATATTAGCGCTGGGTTACGCCATGTGTATAACCCTACTGGTAAAGGTATAGGTTTAGGAGATCCACTGCCAAAAAATAATGCCCCCGTACTTATAGAAGGAAGTTGGGCAGCAGCAGTTGTTGATGAGTTAGAGCAACAACCAGAAGATATTCGTGTAAGTAAATATAGGATGAGCGGGTTTTGGGATACTCCTCTTGATAGTATTCTGCGAAATATTGGCAAAACAACTCTCTTATTTGCAGGAGTGAATGCAGATCAATGTGTAATGGCAACATTACAAGATGCAAATTTCCTTGGTTATGACTGCATTTTAGTTTCGGACTGTACTGCTACTACTTCCCCTGAATATTGTTGGCAAGCTACTATTTATAATGTGAAACAATGTTTTGGGTTTGTCACAAATTCTCATGCTATTTTAGAGACTATTAGATAAGAAGGAAGAAGGAAGAAAGGCTGAAGGATTAAAGGAATAAAAAGGAAAAAGTAGATGGGGAGTCAAACTCCAAGAAATTGTAAACACCCTGTAAACGGTGGGGTATTAAAATCAAAATCAAAATCAAAATATTTTTCTGAAAAGTCTCATGTTCGGTCAAATACTAATTATGAAAAATTGGCACTTTGCAACTGAAGTTAAAAAGAGATGAAATTCAAAAATACATATAATTTAAGAAGGAAAAAAAATCAGTTTAAATAAAAAGTAAAATTACAAAATTTTTTTTATTTATTGCCAGTTAAAAACTATAAATTTTAATGCCAAGCTGAGTAGCGATGATGTCATCTCGAATCCGTTTAATTCGGTATAAAAAAATATTCCATCTTCATCCAGAGCGGAAAGAATTCTGAGTTATTTTCCCTTCTGTTTGCGGAGCATTCCGTAGGAGATTCTGAATTCTGGATTCTGATTCACTATCTTATTACACTGATGCTACCGGATTTGATATCACTGGTATCTAGGTGAAACTACAAAGAAATGTAAGCATTTCCTACAGAATACTTACAACTAAATAATCAATAATTTCCTGAATAAATTAATACTATTACCTATAATAAAATGATTACTCAATGCATGATTCCAGTCCTTAAATCTCCTCAAGATTATCAAGCATATCGTATTAGTCCTAATGATAGTAATCGATTAGCAATTATTTTCGACCCTGTAATTGCAAATGCTTCTTTAACTGTATGTTTAGAAATTTTTGATGTGGGGGGAAAAACTCCTCCAAATCGACATAATTTTGCGGTAGAAATGTTCTTTATTATTAAAGGAGAAGGAATAGCAAGATGTGATGGAAAATCTATTAATATTCGTACTGGTGATAGTATTTTAGTGCCACCAAAAGGGATTCATGTTATAGAAAATACTGGTTTAACTCGTCTTTATGCTTTATGTATTATGGTGCCAAATGAAGATTTTGCGGAACTAATTCGTAGTGGAACACCAGTAGATTTGGATGAAGAAGATATGCAAGTTCTTTCTCGCTCAAGTTGTCTTTAAGAAGGAAGAAGTTCATTAATGGATAATGGATAATTGATAATGTATAATTACATCTGGTTAAAAAGGAATAAAAATATTGTTTTTAAATTATCTTATTTTTCAAGAGAAGCAATTATTAATTGTTAATTACTAAGAAAATTAAAATTTATATGGTGCGTTACATTTCATTAACTCACCCTACTGGAATATCCCCTCTTTCCTGCTCCCTACTCCCTATTCCTTGTTCCCAAAATGAAAGTTTTACCTAAAGAAACAGCTTCAGTATTTACCAGAGATGGAGTACGTTTAGATGCTGATATTTATCGCCCTGATGCAGAAGGTGAATTTCCAGTCCTATTAATGCGGCAACCTTATGGCAGAGCGATCGCTTCGACAGTAGTCTATGCTCATCCAAAATGGTATGCTTCCCATGGTTATATTGTGATTATTCAAGATGTACGAGGTAGAGGTACATCTGAGGGAGAATTTCAATTATTTACCCATGAAATTAACGATGGAATTGATACTATTAATTGGGCAGCAAATTTACCAGGTAGCACTGGCAAAATAGGGATGTATGGGTTTTCTTATCAAGGTATGACTCAACTATATGCTGCTAGTGCTAAACTTCCTGCTTTAAAAACAATTTGTCCTGCTATGATTGCCGATAATTTATATTCAGAATGGGCTTATGAAGGGGGAGCATTTCGTTTACAAACAAACTTAGGTTGGGCAATTCAATTAGCAACAGAAACTGCTCGTTTACAAGAAGATGAAGGAGCATATCAAGAACTTTATCAAGCTGCTAAAAATTTGTCTTTTTCCACTCCAATTCCGGCTTTATCAAAAGTAATGAATAAGTATGCACCAGACTCTTTTTATCATCAATGGTTAGAAAATTATCAACCTGGTGAATACTGGCAAAATCTATCACCAAATCTAGAAAATGTAGACCTACCAATGTTACATATTGGTGGTTGGTTTGATACTTATCTACGAGGTACAATTAATTTGTATCAAAAAATATTTCCTCGCAGTAAATTCTTACAAAAATTAATAGTAGGTCCTTGGTCTCATATTCCTTGGGGAAGAAAATTAGGAGCTGTAAATTATGGTTTAGCAGCCTCTAACCCTATAGATGATATGCAAATATTATGGTTTGATCAAGTTCTCAAAGGAATAAATACAGGAATATTAGAGCGATCGCCTGTTTCTTTATTTGAGATGGGAAGTAACGAATGGCGTAATTTTGATTCCTGGCCGAGTAATAATTATCAGTTCTATTATTTAGCTAGTACAGGACTTGCGAATATGAGAGAAGATTCAGGGAAACTTGACGATAATTGTCCAGATATTTCTACTGATGATATATTCGTACATGACCCCTGGCGACCTGTTCCAGCATTGGGTGGTCATGCCACATTTCCGGCAGGTTCTTTTGAACGTTCAGAATTAGATTGTCGTACCGATATTTTGACTTATACTTCTGAATTTTTAACAGAAGATTTACACATAGCTGGAGATGTTTATGTAGAAGTTTATTGTACAGCAGATACCAATAGTTTTGACCTTTCAGCTGTGTTATCTGAAGTCAAACAAAACGGTAATGTTTATAATTTTACCCAAGGTTATATCAAGGTTGTTTCTAATGACTTACCAGTGAAAATATCTTTACAGCCAACTTGTATAAAAATTGAGAAAGGTAATGCTATTCGACTGAGTTTAAGTGCAGCTTGTTTTCCTGCATATTTAATTAATCCTGGCACAGACAAGCCACCAAAAGAAGTACGATTAATTGATGCAAAAATTATTACTATAACTGTTAGCTCAGGAAAAAATAATCCTTCAAGAATTTCTTTATCTAAAGTAAGTAAGAAGGAAGAAGGAAGAGGGAAGAGGGAAGAAGAAAAAGGGAGGAAGGATTAAAAGTCTGAAAAAAACTTAAATTTCCTCTAGATATTTACACTTAGGTTTACACAAACGATTAACCTTAATCTTTGCTTGATTCTTTAAAAAGCTGATAGCTGAATGCTTACGAAAAAGATATAGACTTTTTGTC
>NZ_CEZPJD010000681.1:0-4320 GCF_983059655.1 Okeania sp. | reverse complement strand
AATTACCATTTTTCAAAATAGTAATTTAAAGTAACCCAGTATTTGCTCCTGGTTTACCAGTAGCTAACTTGACATTAACAATTTTACCGCCCATTTTCATAATTCTTTGTTGTTCCTGGAACCAGCTATCATAAGGAACAAGCTTGGTAAAGTAAGTATTTTGTAGTTCTCGTTGAGTACGAATACGAGTTTGGCTTGGAACACAAGCAGTAATCTGAAACATTCTCATAATACAAATTTCTCCTAATACTTAGTGAAGATTTTCTTAAATCTTTTTGTAAAACATTCAGGGCTATTTCAGTTATCAGTTATCAGTTATTAGTACCAATCTCTGACGATCCGATACTTAAATCTAACACTAGCATTTCTAAGCAATGCGATCGCCTCAGATCTTAAACCTAAAAAATCCTAAGGCAGGGAACCTATAGAATCAATGCTAGCTTACCAAAACAAATTATTATTTAACAATAAGCCTTTGGCAATCTAACACTCATTCTAGGCTTCCCTTGCCTTATAGTAAAACATCAGTCAAATCAAAAGGGTAAATCTACCTTCTTTTGTCTTTTTTACCGATCGCTAAATTAGCTTAATCCAGAGCAAATGTAGTCGAAGTAAACGCCCATTTCTTTTCCAGCATCGGGGCCGACTAAACCAGCAGTAACTTCCTTCATAGCTTGAATAGCTTGTACAGTAGCACCGATGGGAACACCCAAAGAATTGTAGGTTTCTTTTAAACCATTTAATACGCGCTCGTCTAAAATGGAAGGATCGCCAGCTAGCATAGCGTAGGTAGCATAACGTAGATAATAGTCTAAGTCGCGAATGCAAGCAGCATAACGACGAGTGGTGTACATATTACCACCAGGACGAGTAATATCAGAATAAAGTAGAGACTTAGCTACAGCTTCTTTAACAATAGTTGCAGCATTAGCACTAATAGTAGTTGCAGCACGAACTCGTAGTTCACCTGTGGCAAAGTAGTTAGTGAGCTTCTCTAGAGCAGTACCATCAAGGTATTTACCTTGAATATCAGAAGAATTAATAACGGAGGTAATTGCGTCTTGCATTGTTGATTGATTTCCTTAAAATTTGCTGAATCTTCAAAAATTATTCGATAGGCGAAGGCCAGAATTTTAGAGATTTAATTATAGACTTCAACTTGATATTTCAGGAAGTTTCAAATTATTAAAACTTTTCCTTTTCATCAATTTTCACCTAACCTCTAAAAAATATTTAGCCTTAACTCATAGCACCGATAACATAGTCAAAGTAAGAAGCAGCTTCGGTTGCATCATCACCAGAGAGAAGGGAAGCAGCAACATTCTTCATGCAGCGAACACCTTCAGCAACAGCTTCGATGGGAGTGCCTAAAGACTTATACATTTCAGTAACGCCTACGAGTCCGATTTCTTCAATAGGAGTAACGTCTCCAGCAACAATACCGTAGCTGATTAAACGCAAATAATAATCTAGATCGCGCAAGCAAGTAGCAGTCATTTCTTCACCGTATGCATTACCACCAGGAGAAACAACATCAGGACGCTTTTGGAAAAGCTGATTTCCAGCTTCCTTGATAATACGCTCACGAGATTCACTCATAATTTGAGCAATCCGAACGCGACGCTCGCCAGAGGTAACAAAAGTCTTGATTCGGTCTAATTCGCCAGGACTCAGGTAACGAGCCTCAGCATCTGCATTAACGATTGATTTGGTAATTATACTCATGCTTTATTCCAACAGAGTTAAGGTAAAAGGTTGCTTCAAAATTGGTTAGCTAGTAAGAAGGACAAAGTACCCTCTGACATAACTACCTTCAGCAAGTATTTTGAGGCATTTTGTTCACTTTCTCATTATTCTCTTAATAGTTTGTAACATTTCCATGGTAAAAAGGGGTATTTTGGGCCAAAAACGCCCTGATTCTTTAGCAAATGACAATATATTTAAAACTTTTGTCTGAATATACATTTTTTTATTTCCGGTCTAAGGTCAGAGGCCATTTCTCATATTTTTTAGATGGAAGGCCATTAATCAGTTATCAGTTATTTCAGTTATCAGTTATCAGTGCCTCTGTAATCAGTTATCAGTTATCAGTGCCTTTGTAATCAGTGCCTCTGTAATCAGGAGGCTTGAGATAAGAAATATTCTATTTTCTCTTGGTCGAGCGGACATGATATTATTCATAACCACCAATTACCGAAAAATCGTGGGTATGCGCCTCCCCTTTTAAGGGGATAAAAAGCGGTCGAGAGATGGCGAGGAAACCTGCGCCATATCTAATCGACCAAGAGAAAAAATAATTCCGTACTTCAAGCCTCTAGCTTTCCTAGGTCATGCTGCGCAAACAGCTAGAGGTACTGATAACTGATAACTGAAATGACGGGCTGTTAACCCCTACAAATTGTGTATAATTGTGATATCAAGTTTGTTTGATTTATCAAACTAAATCTTTGTAACCCTCTCTCTTCCTGTACTTCGCTAATCCAAGGCTCCTCTACCTGACTACCAAAAGGTTTAACTAATTTATAACCGTTTAAACAGTAGTTCAGAGTCCAAATAATGGTAATGGAAGCTGATCTAACAAAATACTCCGAATTGCAATAACTATATTCTTTCCTACTGCCTTTTCCACTTCATCTACCTCTAGTCAATCAAATAATTCTTCTCACTCACTTTTATCCTCTTATTCCTTTATTCTTTTATTCCTTATTTCCTACTCCACTGTTAAGTATTCTAAAGGTACACGATATTAAATTTTTGAGAAAGCGGATCTCACATCCGAGGAGATTAAAAAAAACTATATACATTGCAAACACCTTCTTAGACTAAGATGTGAAACTCATTCTAGAAGAAATATATTTTAGCGTTGAATGTATGATTCAGGGGGACTAAATTGATTTAATTAAAATTATCCTGATTCTTATTTAGAGATTGAGAATAAGCGGGTATAGACTATTATCAATCTTTAAAAGTTATGAACAAACACATAATTTCAATCCTTTTGGTCAATTTTGCATTAGTGGGAGTCAGTATTATTCCGGACATAACAGGTAATTTCACTAATCTAAACTCTAGTAAATTACAATCTGAACGCAATATTCAATCTGAGCTTATTGCTCAGAGAGAGCCGTTTAAACCAGGAGATAGTCGAACAGATGCAAGGAGCGAAGAGAAATAGAAATACAGCATTTTCAGAATTCATAAGTCATGAAAAATATTTGAATAACTTAAGACTATCGTGGATAAATTATTCAGTAAGTAGGTAAAATTAAATATAAAATAGTTGTGAACAATAACAGAGATTCCATGATTTTTCTTACAGTGGTTTTCATTTGGGTAGACCACAGTAGGGATGTTCCATGGAACGTCCCTACAAAGTTTGAAATGTGAAGATGTGGTTCATCAAGAGCGAAAAGCACTGTAAGTCACCTAACATCTATGTTATTGGTGTCGTATTTATTTGTATTTACTTACTGAAACTTACTTAAATGATGAAATTTATTCAACCTACTCCCTACTCCGCCTTTTCTGGAGATGTCTATTGAGAATTTTGCTTCCAGCTTTTGGCTATATACCGCAGTTTGACGATCGCTACAGTCAATACTATACCAATAACGCTGGCACCCAAACTGAATATAATTGAGATTCCCGGTGCTAACCAGGGTTCGGGTACTGAATATTTAGAGAGCAAGTTGCCTACTGGATGACTGCTAGCTCTGGTGGTATCGGTGGTGACATAGGGAAAGTGACCGGAAATGGAAGCAACGCTGGCACCTGCACCTAATCCCACACCGATAATGGCTACTAAATCTTGAAAGTGGCGATCGCTCTCTGCTTGTTCTATTTCTGTGATGCCACGAATTGAGTTTATTAGGTCTTCTAATAGTTTTAAGTTGGGGCTGAGATTGGCATAGTCTTTTTTCATTTGCAGCAGATATTTTTCGGTTATTTCTTGATGGAATTTTTCGAGAAATTTGAGGTCTGTTGTGACTCCGGGGGTGGTTATCAAACGAGCTAATATTGATGAAATATCTTCTCCATTTATTGTTAGTTTGGAAAGTTGGGAAATTGGAGTGGGAATGTTTTCTGGTAAGAGATTTTCGACGGCTTTTGATGTAGCTTTTTCTCTGATTCTATCTAAGCGTCTTTGGTAGTTGAGCAGATTAATTTCTATGGTGCGGATTTGACTGTCGAAATAGCCTAAGTTAATTGAATAGTTAGATAAAGTTGTTTGAGAATTTACTAATATTTCTTTTAGTTGTTTGAGATTTAAACTAGGGTTTTGATATTTCTGGATTTCTTGGATATATTGTTGAATTTCTA